>CAYRPC010000037.1:0-22268 GCA_964425995.1 uncultured Phycisphaeraceae bacterium | reverse complement strand
GAATGGGGGGGCATCGAGGGATCGTACGGATAAACTCGTGCCCATATGCCCGCGCCAAAGGCCCTGATGGATCGTGCCCAACTCTTGCTCCAGCAGGGGCATTACGCGCAGGCGGAAAGCATTCTGCGACGGGCCCTGGCCTCCGCACCGCACGAATGGATTGTCAATCAATGGCTCGCCGAAGCCCTGTTCTTCCAGAACAAGCCCGAGCAGGCGATTGCCTTCGCAATGGGGGCGGCCAAGGCCCAGCCCGCTCGCGCCGCCACCTTGGTGCTGCTGGGTCAGGCCCTCATGAAGATCGGCAAGACCGCCGAGGCATCGGATGTCCTCAAGCAAGCAGCCCAGGCCGAGCCGTCGGATGTGATGGCGTGGAACTCCCTGGGCGTCTGTCACATGATGCGCGAGGAGATGGAGTTGGCTCTCGCGCCGCTCCAGCGTGCGATGGAACTGGCTCCCAATGAGCCCATGGTTGCAGTGAACCTGTCGCGTGTGCTCGCGGAGCACTGCCGCAGCGATGAAGCGTTCGAACTCCTACGCTACGCGCACGCCAAGTTTCCTATCGACAGCGATGTCACGGGCCACCTTGCTCCCCGCGCCAACTACTTGTCAAATGTCTCGCCCAAGGAGAAACTTGGACTGGCCCGGTTGCTCGCGTCGCAAGTGGAGCGTGCCGACGTACTGGCCAAGCCCGCGATGCATCGCGTGTTGGACGCGGGTGCGCCGAGACCGCTGCGCATCGGTTTGATTTCGTATGACCTGCGGGCCCACTCGTGCGCGTACTTCGTTAGGCCCATCTTGACGCATGTCGATCGCTCGCGAGCAACCCTGCACTGCTTCAGTACCAATCCCACGCCCGACGCGATCTCCGCCGAGCTCGCGGGGCTGAGCGATTCCTGGACCGACGTCTCGGCCCTCTCGCACGAGGCGATGGCCAGAACAATCGCGGACGTACGGATCGATGTGCTAATTGAGTTGGGGGGCTATACGATGGGCAACTCGCTTGACGCATGCGCGTACCGCCCCGCGCCGCTGCAAGCGACAGCGATTGGCTACCCAGGAACGCTGGGCATGCGCAGCGTCACGCATCGATTCGTCGATGCCATCACGGACCCGCCCTCGATCGAAGCGGACCAGTGGTTCAGCGAGCGGCTCGTGCGAATCGAGGGATGCTTCTTGTGCTACGACCCGTTTCTGGGTGGCACGCTGCCAGCTCCTAGGGAAGTAACTCAGAGCGACGGACCGAGCAATGGACCGGTCCGATTCGGGTCGTTCAACGCGCCAAGCAAGATTACGGACGCGACCATGGCCCTCTGGGCATCGGTGCTACGACGGGTTGAGGGGTCCACGCTGCTGCTCAAGGGATATGCGATGGGAGGTGCAGTTGCGCCCGCCTATGTGCGGTCGGTCATGCAGCGGCACGGGGTTGATCCATCGCGGCTGGACTTTGCCGCACGGTTCAACGATGTCTCACACCACCTGCGTGCGTATGACCGCATCGACATCGCATTGGATACGACGCCCTACGTCGGCACCACGACAACATGCGAAGCACTGCTCATGGGCGTGCCGGTGGTCACGCTGGCTGGAACAGAGCACGTCTCGCGCGTCGGAGCCAGCTTGCTCACGCATGCGGATGTGCCGGAACTGATCGCCGAGAGCGCCGAGCAGTATGTCGAAGTCGTGGCGCGGCTGGCGAGCGAACGTGATCGCTTGGCTCGCTACCACGCGACTTTGCGGGACCGGCTTCTGTCATCGCGGCTGTGCGACGGTCGGGCGTATGGTGGGGCGTGGCTGAATGCGGTGGAGCGAGCGTGGCGGAACATCGAAACCAGGCGATAGCATCGCGCGAATGTTCAAGGATTTTGGAAGAGCACATTCATGGCAAGAGTGGATGACATCCTGGCAGTATCGCATGTGCACATCAACTCGGGCAACCTGGTGGAGGCTGAGCGGGTGCTGCGTGCGGGGCTACGACAGTTCCCGAATCATCCGTTGATTAATCAGAACATGGCGGCAGCACTTTTTAACTTCAGCAGGCCTCAGGAAGCATCGGTCTTCGCCCAGCGAACGGCACAACTCAATCCCAAGGATCGCAAGGTGTGGCTGCTGCTGGCCAAGTGCCTGGTTCGTGAGGGGAAAGCCCAGGCGAGCATTGACGCGGCGCAGAAGTGCATCGTACTTTCCGAGGGCGTACGCGATGTGTATGTCGCCGATGCCTACAACACGATGTCGGTGGCGCAGCAAGGGATCTTCCGCAGCGAGGATGCCTTGCACAGTTCGCGGACGGCGCTTTCAATCGTGCCAGATGATCCGCGTTATCAGGCAACATACTCAGCATCACTCGCGGATCATGCCCAGCCAGACGAGGCGTATGTGCTAGTGCGGGCCGCATCGATGCAGCACGCGAAGCATCGGGAGCTCAGTGTCGCTGCGGTTAACGCGGCGATGTACTCGGGCAACGCGACGCCCATGGAAAAGCACGCCCTCTCTGTGCGTGCGGGCGAACTGTTGGTGCAGCCTGCACTGCGGACTCCTCTGGGTGGGACCATGCCATCTTTCAGACCGACGAACGAGCGGATTCGACTTGGTTTGGTCTCCTATGACTTTCGACAGCACTCGTGCAGCTACTTCATTCGACCGCTGCTAGAGCACCTGCCCGCTGAGGGATGCGAAATCCACGTCTTCTCATTGCTGGAAAAAGGCGACAATGTGACAGAAGCATTCCGCAAGAGTTTAAAGCCGCCGCATGTCTTCCATGATGTCGGCAAGTTGCAGCCGCGCCTGATAGCAGAGCGGGTTCGAGCGGCGGGCATCGATGTGCTGCTTGATCTGGGAGGTTTGACGGCGGGTTCGGGCATCGAAGTGCTGACGTTCCGTCCAGTCCGCGTGCAAGGGACGTATCTGGGCTATGCCGGGACGACGGGCATGCCGGGCGTGGACTTTCGCATTGTCGATTCGTGGACGGACCCGGTCGCGCAAGGAGAGAACAACCCGCAACGCTGGCACAGTGAGACGCTGGTACGGATGGATCGGTGCTTCGTTTGCTACCACGCACCGAGCGGACCACCATCGGACGTCGCTTCGAAGCGAAGCGGGCTACGAGCCGCACATCTCGCAGGTGGCGGAGGGATCACGTTCGGATCATTCAATGCACCGATGAAGATTTCGCTAGCGTGCCTGAAGTTGTGGGCCTTGGCGTTGCAGGCCGCGCCGGGTTCGAGACTGCTGCTGAAGGGAACATCGCTGGGAGGCATTGAGGCACCGCGGTTTATTCGGGAGCGGATGGCGGAGTTTGGGATTGCCCCCGACCGGGTGGAATGTATCGGACGGACGAAGACGCACGAGGAGCACCTGAGCGTCTACGAGCAGATCGACATCGCACTCGACACATTTCCGTACCACGGAACGACTACAACATGCGAGGCACTTTTGTGCGGAGTTCCTGTTGTGACCTGCCTTGGACCGAGCCATGCGTCGCGGGTTGGTGCAAGCCTGCTGCACGCGGTGGGACTGGAAGAATTATGCGCGAACTCAGCCGAAGAGTTCGCGAGCATCGCTGGTCGACTGGCGGCAGATCGTACAAGACTGGTTCGTGAACATGCCACGCTTCGGGAGCGGACACTGGCATCGGCGTTGTGTGACGGGGCGAGCCATGCAAAGTCTTTTGTCACATCGCTGCGAACGATGATGGCAGCGGTGGCGGAGGGTCGTGGATGAACCGGATCGAACAAAAGGTCCAAGAGGCCCAGGGCCTGATTCAGTCGGGAAAACCCGTCGAAGCGTTGGCGCTGCTGCAAAGAGTGGCGGGCGCTTCCACACGCGATACGATGCTGCTGTCGGCACTGACGATGGCGGCAAGTGCTGCCCAGGAACTGCCCAAGGCGGAGTTCTACGCGAAGCAGTTGCTCGCACTCATGCCCCAGCACAGCGGTGTATACGCAAACCTGGCGCTGATTCTGTCGCGAATGGGCCAGGCGAGGCAAAAAGAAGCGGCTGGGGCATATGCGAAGGGCCTGGAGCTGGATCCGTTCAACGACAACCTGCGCACGGGCTTTGCCAACATGCTGATGGAATCGGGACAGCCCAGTGCGGCGCTGGCAATCTGCCATGCTGCGCCGCATCGATTGTCAGATGAACAGTTGACGCTGACGCACGCGGGAAGTCTGGCAGCGGTCGCACGCTGCGACGAGGCAGCGATACTGCTGGAGCAGGCCCTGGAGAAGTTCACCAATCCATTCACACGGATGCAACTGGCGATTCTGCGCTGCGCGATGGTGTTGAACATGGACAGTGCATCCGCGATGGACACGAGCGCGGCGCATTCCTTCGCGGGGCGGACAGTACTTGCCACGGTGCGTTCGTTCGCAAAGCCATCGGTGCGCCGCACCGACAGCGGGAAGCGACCGCTTCGGGTTGGCGTGCTGTCGCCCGATCTGCGGACTCACTCGGTAGCGTTCTTTACCGAGCCAGTTCTGCGGCATCTGGATCGTGATACGTTTGAACTGCACGCCTTGCACAACAGTCCGGTTGAGGATGGGCTGAGCGCGCGGCTGCGAACCTTGTGCAAGACCTGGACGCAAGTACATATGTATCCCGATGACACGCTGGTGGACCTCTTGCGACAGCAGAAGTTTGACATCATGCTAGATTTGACGGGCATGGCCGGGCATCATCGGCTGCGTGTGCTGGCGGCACGCGTTGCGCCGCTGCAAGTGACGTACTGCGGCTATCCAGACACGACAGGATTACCCAGCGTTGATTATCGTGTGGTGGATGAATGTACGGATCCGAGCACAACAACCAATGGCATGATCGCGAGCAATTCGCCCAAGTTTGACGATCGCTGCATGGAGCGATTGTGGCGGCTGCCGGGATGCTTCTTGTGCTACGGGCCGCCTGCGGAGGCACCAGCACCATCAATGGAGCCAACCTTTGACGTAAATGGCCAGGGGGGCATCGTGTTTGGGAGTTTCAATACTGCACGGAAGATATCGCCCCGATGTGTGGCATTGTGGGCTTCGGTTCTCAAGGCTGTTGATCACTCGGCGCTGCTGCTCAAGTCAAAGGAGTTTGCGGACAAGGGATTGATGGAACGGGTGCGCGGCATGTTTGACCACTACAACATGGCAGATCGCGTCCACATGCTCGCAAGCACACCGACACTGGCAGAACACCTGGGATTGTATCGACGCGTCCATATCGGCCTGGACACGTTTCCATATCACGGGACCACGACAACCTGCGAGGCGATGTGGATGGGGGTACCGGTCATCACTCTTGTGGATGATCGGCACGTCTCACGGGTGGGTGTGAGCCTTTTGCATCAGGCTGGTCTGGATGATTTGGTAGCGCGGAACGACGATGAGTTTGTCGCGATTGCGAAGAAACTCGCGATGGATCGAGGCAGGCTGGCGGCGTTGCGAGACGGAGAGCGGGGCCTGCGTGAGCGGCTGCGTACGTCGGCATTGTGCGATGGAGCGGGGATGGGGCGGCGTTTCGGCGATGCACTGCTTGGGATGTGGAAGGAGCAGTGTGAGAGGGGTGAGAGGGGTGAGGGAAGCGGTTGAAACGAGTGGGCTGGTCGGAGCGGCTTCTTGATTATGGTCTCGATTTGGTGTTGGTTTTGTTCTTCGTTTTTGATCTTCGGCTGGTTTACGATCAATTCGCATGACGCTTCGACTGTTCAACACCTACTCGCGCGCGATTGAGCCTGTTCTGGTTGCAGACCCAGAGCATGTCACGTTCTATTCCTGCGGGCCAACTGTGTACGACGACGCGCACATCGGCAACTTTCGCAGTTTTCTCGCTGCGGATGTCCTGCGGCGCTGGATCGAGTCGCCTTGGTGCGTGCTGAGTTTGGAGGGTGGAAGTCGGGGCGGGGGCCAGCATGTCGGGCCGAGACGGGTGACGCATGTGATGAACATCACAGATGTCGGACATATGACCGACGACGCGGAGGGAGGCGAGGCGGGCGAGGACCGGATGGCGGTGGCGGGACGCCGAATCGCGGAAGCAAAGAAGAGCGGGAAACTCCCTGCGAACACGATGGTCGATGCGAGCGATCCGTACCAGATTGCACGGTTCTACGAGAGACGGTTTCGGGAGGATGCGAAGTCGTTAGGATTGAAACTTGCGATCGAGGCGGATGGAGATCCGTCGTTGATGCCGCGAGCGACGGAGCACATCGGGGGCATGATCAGTATTGTACAGCGGCTGATTAATGGGAAATACGCGTATGTGGTCGGCGATGCGGGGCAGCGAGTCGTGTACTTCAGCGTGCAGCGATTCCCGGGCTATGGCCAACTGAGTGGCAACACGCTCGATGGGTTGCGCGAGGGGCAGGGTGGCCGTGTTTTGGCGGCGAACCAGTCGCAGAAGCGCCACCCAGCGGACTTCCTGCTCTGGAAGGAAGATCGGACGCACATCATGAAGTGGGAGAGCCCGTGGGGAGCGGGATATCCCGGCTGGCACATCGAGTGCACGGTGATGAGCGTCGGCAGGCTTTGCAATCACACTGGGCAGTCGCCTCTGACGCAAATCGGAATGGCGACGCACGATGATGAGAACGCGGAGAACGCGGAAAAATCGATGATCGATCTCCACTCCGGGGGCGAGGACAACATTTTCCCGCATCACGAGTGCGAGATCGCACAGAGTTGCTGCGCCTTCAGCGGGGGAACCGGTTCGTTTGCGCGGTCGTGGTTCCACCCGCGGTTCCTGCTCGTCGAGGGGACGAAGATGAGCAAGAGCAAGGGGAACTTCTTCACGGCGCGAGACTTGTTTGCCAAAGGGATCGAGTCGGCGGCGTTACGGCTAGAACTGATCAAGACCCACTACCGCAGCAACGCAAACTTCACCATGCAGGGCCTGACAGACAGTCAGCGCATGATTGATCGCTGGCGCCGGTTCGAGGTCGCAGCACGGTCCGCGCGCGATTCTTCAACCTCTGCCGGGGACAGCACAGCACGAAAACGCGTGCGAGAGGAGTTTACGGGCGCGATGCATGATGACCTCAATATCTCCGCTGCGATCGCCTCGTTGAACACTTACGTGAGCGCGGTGGAAACGCCTTGCGCCGAGGATGTTGCGGTGCTGGCTGTTCTTGATGGCGTGCTGGGCGTGCTCGCGCTGGAGCGACCCATCGCAGCAGCGACGGAAATCGGCGTGTGGGCCAACGGCCTTGTGCCCGATGAGACTGTCGAAGCCCTCCTCGTGCAACGTCGTGATGCTCGCGCGGCCAAGGACTTCAAGGCGAGCGATGCGATCCGCGATCAACTCTCACTACTGGGCTATGCCATCAAGGACCGAGCTGGCGGCAAGGTGGAGGTCAGCCGAACCTCGTGACTGCTTGACAACTGTGACCACTCGCGTTCGTGTACTCTGCTGCTGATGCGTCGACCCCCCACCACTCTTTGGCTCCACACCTTCGCCGATCTGGCGAAGTTGCTTGCGATCTGCTCGGGCGTGTTGGTCTTCATCATCGCGATGGGTGCGGCGATCAAGCCACTCTCGGACGGATTGCTCGACGCGAGCGACGCCGCTGTGTACATCAGCCTCGCGCTGGTGCCGATGCTGGCGTATGTGCTGCCTTTCGCTGCTGGGTTTGCGAGCACGCTGGTGTATCACCGCCTGGGCACGAGCAACGAGGCGACGGCGGCATATGCAGGGGGAATTTCGCATCGTGCGGTGCTAATGCCCGCGCTGGTCATGGGCCTGGGACTGAGCGTGGGGCTGGGCACATTGAACGAGTGGGTGATTCCAAGATTTCTGCGTGAGATGCGTCATCTGATCACGGTGGACTTCGCACGATTGATGTCGGGGGAGATCGGGCGCGGGAAGGCGTTGCGTCTGGATGACTGGCTGATTCTGGCGGACCGGGCGGAACAAATAACGCCCGCTCCGGGCTCTGGCGTGCGCGAGCAGGTGGTGTTCTCCAAGTTTGCAGCAATCAAACTCGCCAAGGATGGCGTACCGGAGCAGGAGGTGGCTGCCTCGCAAGCAACAATGTGGCTGTATCCGCCAGGATCAACGCCTGCGGGATGGGCAGAGGATGACGAAGCGAGCAAGGTGATGGACGACGCAACGGACGAGGACACGAGCGTGGTGGTGCTCGAATTGCGCGGAGTCTCGGCAAGCGACGCCGCCAGCGTGGGAGGCTTCCGAGAATCATCCACGGCGGTCTTCAGAGTGCCCAACGTGTTCCGCGACAATCCGAAGTTTCTCACGTATCGCGAACTGCGGGACCTGCGACAGAATCCGGATCGGATGAACGAGGTGGACTCACGTCGCCGCGAGTTGGCGTTGTCGCTGGAGCGGGACGAGACAGTGCGTGCTCTGAAGGCGAGATTGGAACAGGGCGATGTATCGCTGTTGGATGAGCGGGATAGGCCCGTACGAGTGCTGGCCAGCGCGGGCGCTTTCGATGACGCAACGGGGAGGATGGAGTTGCTGGCGCCAAGCGGGGCAAGCAGCGTGCAGGTCTATCACCATCGCGACAGCGAGCGAGGAGCTATTGCGTTGCACAGCATCGCGGGGCGGGCGGAGTTGCGGATCGGTGTGGTGCGGGCGGGCGATGGGGGCGAACGACGCGGCCTTGGCATGGGACTGGAACTGCAGCAGGTGCGGACGCGCGAGGAGGCGACACAAGTAACATTCGCGGGCGTGCCCGAGCGAACACGACTTCGGGTGCCCGGGCTGAGGCTTGGTGATAGAAGGATAGAAGCAATCGCTGGCTCGTCGAGCGCGCAACTGCTGACGGGGACGACCACGAGCGATGCGAGCAAGCAGCGAGCGATATCGCTCCAGAAAAAAATTGACGAGATTCTCCATGAGGCATTGTCCAAGCAGCATGAGCGTTGGGCCATGGCGTCGAGTTGTCTTGTTGTCATGCTGACGGGAGCGATCACGTCGCTCTTGCTCAGCCAGCGGATGCCGCTGACAACGTACTTGTGGACGTTCATTCCCGGGTTGGTGAGTTGGGTGACGATATCGGGTGGGCAGCAATTGACGGAGCAGTCGGGGACGAGCGGCTTGTGGCTGATGTGGACTGGAGTAGGGCTGCTTGGTGTGTATGCTGGCGTCATGTACTGGCGGCTGACACGACACTAACTAGTGGTTGAAGTTGGTTTCTCGATTTAGATTGTCGTTGTCGTTGGCGATTGTGTAGCCGATTTCATAGGGCGGGTTTGATTGAACGAAGGTGGGCGGGGCGGCGTAGGTGCAGTGTGAGCATGCAAACCGTGATTGACATTCAGCAACTGACACGTTCGTACGGATCGCGGAGGGGCGTGGCGGATGTCAACTTGCGCGTGGATCGTGGGGCTTTGTTTGGATTTCTTGGCCCAAACGGGGCGGGAAAGACGACGACGATTCGCGTGTTGCTGGGGTTCTTGCAACCCACCATGGGCAAGGCAACGGCACTGGGCTTTGACTGCTGGCGCGAGAGTGCGACGCTCAAGCGTGAGGTCGGCTCGATTCCTGGAGACCTGCGGCTGTGGCCTTGGCTCACCGGGCAGACCGCGTTGAAACTCTTTGGACGGATTCGTGGGCGGGATCTGCGTCCGGTGGGTAAGCAACTTGCGGACGAGTTGGAGCTTGATCTGACTGTCAGAGTTCGAGCGATGAGCCGGGGCATGCGTCAGAAACTGGGCCTGATTCTCGCGCTGGCCCATGAGCCAAAGCTGCTGATTCTGGACGAGCCGACAACGGCGCTCGATCCGCTGATGCAGGATCGTCTTCGCGAGATTTTGCGACGCAGGGCACAGGGCGGTGACACGGTCTTCTTCAGCAGCCACACACTGGGCGAGGTGCAGGCGTTGTGCGAGCGGGTGGCGATCGTGAAGCGAGGACGGATCGTGGCGGACACGACAGTCTCGCAACTCGCGGCCTCGGCGGGACATGATGTCGAAGTGCGTTGGCGGAACGGAGTCAAAGCGTCCAGCGGCTTGGAAGGCTTGGTGAATTGGGTTCGTCGCGACGAGTCGATGTGGGTGGGCCGACTCGAGGAAGGGAGATTGGACGCGATGCTGGCATTCGTGTCGGAGCATCGGGCGGACATTGCGGATCTGCAAATTGCAAGACCAGACCTCGAGGAGTTATTCATGCGGTTCTACGAGGACAAGGAGTCGGACGCATAAATATCGGACCATTCAATCTTGGACTGGTGCAGCGAGCGCTTCGGGAGATCGTGGGGACGACCCTGGTCTTTGCGGGCGTACTGGGGGCGATCTCGGGATTGCTGGCGTTTGCGTTGCCGCAGATTCAGGCTCGAATCATGAAGCAACAATTTATACCGCCACCCTTGAAGGCGTTTCGGGACGCGATGCTGGGAGTCGATTCGAGCGGGGCGGGCGTCTCAGAGATCGCGTTTGCAATCGCGTGGAGCCATCCGATCGTGCTGACACTGCTGAGTGCTCATGCGATCATGGTGTGTACGCGTGTGCTGGCGGGCGAAGTGGAGCGGGGGACAGTGGATGTGCTGCTGGCGTTGCCAGTTTCGCGATGGCGGCTGCTCTGCTGCGAGACGCTGGCGTGGGTTATGTCGGGCGTGGTGGTGTTGGGCGGGGTGTACGCGGGGAGTTATGTCGGCGCACAGTTCATCAAGCCGGAGTTTCGACCAGAGTGGTCGAAATTGCTGATGGTCTGGTGCAATCTGGGATTGGTGTATCTGGTGATCGGGTGCTTTGCCTTGCTGCTGGCCCATATCACTGACCGGCGCGGGAGAGCGGTGCTGGGCGTGATTGTCGTCACGATCTTCAGTTTGCTGATCAACTTTCTGCACACGCTTGATGCCTCGCTGGAGTTCACAAAGCGGCTAGCCTTCATGAGTTTTCTGGAGTATTACAAGCCGTTTGGGATGCTAATCAGTGGGGAGTGGCCATGGAAGGACTTGAGTATCCTTGCCCTGGCCGCCTCGGTTTTGTGGGTGTCGACGGGAATCGTGTTGGCCCGACGTGATGTGACGACAACGTGAATCAAAGAACAATTAAGGCGAGAGGACTCGCACGATGATGGTTGTTTCGCTACTTGTCGGCTTCAATTGTCACGTAAACATCGACGTTGGTGCCAAACGCAGGCAATGCGCCGGAGTCTGCGATCCATGCAGGGCTTTGAACACTGATGTCGGGATGGTACATTCCTGTCCAAGCAATGGTCTCACTGCCGAAGGCAGCAAGGCCGATGATGGTGCCGTCAACATCGGCGGCGTATGCATCGCGGGTCTGATTGGCGGGGCCGATGGTTTGAAATCTGGAACCGGCAAAGACAAAGTGGTCAGACGGACGCAAGCGGGTTGTGCGATCTACCTGAATCACCCAACTCGTGATGTCGCGCGGCTCGTAGGCAGGGGCAGGGCTGGTAGCATTTGCGGGTTGAACGCTAATGCGCAATCGCGGGCCTGTGGGCGGGTTTGGACTTGGCTTGGCCGTGTTTGCTAGCCAGTCCCAGCGACCTGGACTGCCTGGTTCAATGCCCAAAAGGAGCAACGCGGCGTGGACATGAGAGGGCTTGGCATCGGTGACGACGAGCGCTTCGTGTTCCTTGGTGTTGCGAGCGCAGACAAGGACTTCGAGAAAGATGTTGGGCTTCTTGGGATCGTGTGCATCGATGGGCACGAAACCGGCAATGCGCAGTTGCCTGGTGGATTGGTTCAAAGCGATATGTGGGAAAGGCTTGGTCCAGGGGTTGGAAGCGGATGCGGGCGAGGACTCGTATGTTGATGGTCCGGAGGTTGTTGATAGTTCGGCGACGGGAGATGGGGCATAGGGCACAGACTCGACGGGAGTAGTCGCGGGTGTTGGGCTTGGTGCTTGGACGCGCGGGGTTGTGCAACCTGCAAGTGGAAGGAGGCTGGCGATAAGCAATGATTTACTTGGAGAAATCACAGTCATTACGTTGCTCCAACCAGGGACTTGAAGAGATCGCCTCGTGCTTCGTAGTTGGTGAACTGATCCCAACTCGCGCAACCGGGGCTGAGGAGTACGATGTCGCCGGGCCGTACGCGCTGTTTGATCTCCATCAAAGCCTTGGCGAGGGTCTGTGCCGGAACAGCATGAGGAGCGGCGCTCGCGATTGCGGGGCCGGTCGCGCCGATGGTGTAGAGCCCAGCAAGGCTTGGTGCGAGGGCGGCAATCGGCGACAGGTCAGATTTCTTGTCATAGCCACCTGCAATCAAGTGAATGCGGCCATGGTCCAGTTCTTCAAAGGCACGCACGGCGAGGAGCGTGGCCTGTGGAGTTGTACTCTTACTGTCGTTGTAGTAGCGCACGCCCGCGGCCTCGCGTACCAACTCAAGGCGATGGGGAAGGCCTGGAAATGTGCGAACGTGGTGCTCGGCTTCCGCACGCGTGAGTGTCGGATAAGCGGCAACAACGGCACAGACCGCCATCGAGGCGTTGCGCTGATTGTGCTCGCCTGGGACGAGCAGATTGGTGACACGATCAGCGCTTGAGAGATGGATGCATTTGAGGGAGTGATCGATTTCCCAGTGTTCAAGGCCAGGTCCCAGCACCGCAACGTCGCCATTGCCATTGCGGGGGCGGGAGTGGGCGACGAGTTCAAACTTGCAGCGGTCATAGTTATCGAAGGTCTTATGCCAGTCGAGGTGGTTGTCGGCGACGTTGGTCACGACTCGCACACGAGGCGGCCAGGCGGCAAGATCGCAGGGTCTAGACGATGGCGGCGGGAGCAGCCCATCACGCTCGGGCCCTTGGCCAAGCCAGTACAACATGAAACTAGACACTTCGAGGATGATCCAAGGAGACGCAGAGGCGGTCGATAATTTGACAAGTTCTTCAAGGGCGGAACCACCAATATTGCCAGCCAGGAGAGCGGGGCAACCCGATTGACGAAAAATATGTGCGACCATAGCGCTGGTCGTGCTTTTCCCAGCAGTCCCGGTAATAGCGATCATGCGCTCGCGATGATGCTTGGCAAGTTGCGAGAGGGCGAGATGAAACTCCGTGGTAATCGGCACACCAGCAGCGGCTGCGGCGCGCAGGAATCGATTGTTCCACGGGGCGGGCACGGCGGGATTCGCAACGACCAGTTGCGTCGTCGTGAAGTCGCTGACATTGTGTTCGCCCAGACGAAGCGTTACACTGCCACGGTCGATCAGGTCTTGAAGTTGCGAGATCGAGTCAAAAAGTTTCTCGCGCGGCTCGATATCGGTGACAAGCACATCGGCACCTTGTGAGGCGAAGTATCGGGCGACACCCACGCCACCGCCAAAGTGGCCAAGGCCCATGACCGTGACACGCTCAATCTGCATGGAAAAGCGTAGAGGTGATGTTTGGAACTCGCACGCTGAGCGATGGCGATCAGGAACGGCGTGGGCGGCGGAGCAGCAGAAGAGCGATCGCGGCGCTAGCGGGGCTTGGGATTGTCACGAAGTTGAGTTCGTAGAGGGTTTCCTCGCCTGTCTGCTGGATCCAGAACGTGTACGTACCCGGTCCGACAGGGCTGATAAAGCCGCCGCCTGGGTAGCGCGGAATCGAAAGGTTGTTGAAGAGATTGTTGCCGACGCTGCTGGAGCCGAAGAGGGTCCAGCCCAAAAGTGAGGAAGGGGTGGCGAGGTCCGGGTCAATCGTGGTCTCGCCCGGATTGACTCCGATGAACGAGGACTGGTCGGTGGAGAAGTAGTCAACGAGGATCAATTCCGTCAGGAGCATGCCCTGGGGGATGGTGATGGTGAGGTAGTCGCGATCAAAGTCGCCAGTACCGCTATCCCCTGTAGAGCCAAGGACACTGTTGTCGCCGAGGCTCAGGGTTGCGTCGGTGGGATTCAGCCAGTTATTGGAGAGATCCCCTTGAATGGTCTCGTTCCAGAGGACGCCAGCGTGGGCGATGGGAACGAGAGCTGATATTGAGAGAAGAGCAAGAGCGCGGGAGGACCGTGAAAACATGGAGAACATCCTTTGGAGGGAAACTGAATCTGATCCGCTAGGACAAACGTGCGGGATGACATTGTATTGTGACGCGAATTGTCAGGTTTGCAAGGTAATTTCGCTTGAAGGATGGGATTGTGGTGTGGTCTGGAGCGTCTGATACCTCGCGTGCCCAAGCCGACGACTAACAGAAACCCTTGGGGCGAGATGTGCGGTTTCGGTTCGGACGCCATTGCGATTCAAGCCCGGCCCAGACCCTGCCCACACGACGCATCCCCCCTGTCGAATATGTTGGCAATCGATCATGCCGAGCCATCTGGTCGCGATAACGCTTGCCCGCTCCGATCTCACGGCTGTGCACCCGCCGCGCCGATACAGTGCTCCGACATACCAACTTCCCAGATCGCACCAGCCCACGCAAGGACGCGTGCCCATGCCCAACCCAACTTCCCGCGAACTCTCGCCTCACCACTCGCCGCCAGTCTCCGATACCCCCCACGCCGAACCCAAGCCCCACCGCCCGGAAGCGCTTCGCCTCCAAGGTGCCCATGTTTTCCTGATCGGCATTGGCGGCTCGGGTATGTCTGGCCTGGCACGCATGCTTACGTCGCGCGGCGCGATCATCGCTGGTTCTGACCGCGACCCGAGCACCGTGATCGACGCGCTCCAGCGTGACGGTGTCAAGGTCACCTTCGATCAAACGAGCCAGTGGCTGCCCGACCAGTGCGACCTTGTTGTCGCTTCCGCCGCCGTGCGCCCAGACCATCCCCAGTGGCTCGAAGCCGAGTCCCGAGGCGTGCCCGTCATGCTCTACGCCGAGGCATTGGGCAAGTGCATGCTGGGCCGTACAGGCATCGCCATCGCCGGCACCCATGGCAAGAGCACCACCACCGCCATGCTGGGTTGTGCCCTCACCGATTCTCAACTCGACCCCACAGTCATCGTTGGTGCAACTTCTAGCCAACTTGCCCACGGCTCGCTTGCCAGCCCCACTGTCATTGGCCATCGCACGGGCGATGCCACCCCCGGGGCCACCGGATTCCGCTTGGGCAGCGCGATCATCCCCACTGGCAGCATGGAAGGCAAGCCCGGCTTCCTGGTCGCTGAGGCCTGCGAATACAACCGCAGTTTCCACAACTTCCGCCCCACCTTTGCCAGCATCGCCAGCGTCGAGGCCGATCATCTGGACGTCTATGGCACCCTCGAAGCCGTGATTGAGTCCTTTCACGAGTTCGCCAACCTGCTCCCCCCCGCCAGCGAGGGGGGCAAACTGCTCATTGCCCACGACGGGGCGCACCGGCGCGAAGTGACCGCGGGCCTTTCCAGCGAGGTTGAGACTATCGGCTTCTCGCCAGAGGCCGACTACGTGATCGACTACGACCTTGGCACCCGTTCCGTCACGCTCACCCACGAACGCAAGACCATCGCACGTTGGACCATGGCCATCCCCGGCGCCCATATGGCCTTCAACGCCGCTGTCGCGATGGTCCTCGCAACCTGGTCCGGTGCTGATCCGCTTCGCGTCGCCGCCAGTCTCGGGGCTTTTCGTGGAGTCGACCGTCGCATGCAGTTACTGGGCGAGAAGAAAGTCCATACCGGTCAAGTCCGCGTCTTCGATGATTACGGCCATCATCCTACAGAAGTCGAATGCACCCTCCGGGCATTGCGTGAGGCCGAACGACCCGAAGATCGCGGCGGCCGCCTCATCTGCGTCTTCCAGCCTCACCAGCACAGCCGCACTCGTCACCTTCTCGAAGAGTTTGCAAGCGCGTTCACGCACGCCGACATCGTGATCGTCCCACCCATTTACTTCGTTCGCGACAGCGAGGAAGAAAAGCAGAAAGTGACGGCGGCAGACTTGGTCGACCGCCTGCGAGCCAAGAACATCCGCGCCATGCACCTCCATCCCTTCGAGGCAATCGTCGAGCAACTCGAAAGCCTTTGCAGGCCCAACGATCTCGTGGTGGTCATGGGCGCAGGACCGGTTTGGAAAATTGGACAAGCCTACCTCCTGCAGGAGCATGCATCCCAGCCACAATCAGAAGCACATGCAGCCCGCCCGTAAGCTGGTGCTTCGAAGTCCCTCAACCGCCCGACCTTCCGTGTCACTCAGCATCATTCAGCAACTTGTACTTGCATTGTTGACTCGCCTCATGCCCCCTGTCGCCGCCCATCTCCTCGACGATGCTCCGATCCAAACCTGGTTTGGCGTTGGCGGCCGCGCGTCGAGATTTGCCAAACCCGCCACGCCCCGCGAACTGGCCAACCTGCTCGCGATTGATCCGAATCTCCGTGTGCTGGGCGATGGTGCCAATCTGCTGGTGGATGATGACGGCATCGACGATCTTGTAGTATCGCTCGCCTCTCCAAATACCGAGTTTACGAGCGTGGAGATTCGCGAGAGCATGAACGGGAGTGCGCTCGTCCACGCCGGCGCTGGCATGCACCTCTTCAAACTCGTAAATCAGACTGTCCGCGCTGGTCTCGAAGGACTCGAGAATATCGCGGGCGTGCCAGCCACCCTGGGCGGCGCGATTGTCATGAACGCGGGCGGCACCTATGGCCAGATCGCTGACACGATTGAGCGTGTCTTCGCCCTGGATCGTTCCGGTAGCAAGGTCATCCTCGAACGCTCCGAGATAGACTTCAACTATCGCCATTCTGGCCTGAATCATCTGCTTATTACTGGTGCAGACTTTCGGCTGACGGTTGGCGATGTCGCCACGCTCGAGCAACGCAAGAAGCAGATCAACACTGTCAAAAGCGCCAGCCAGCCCATGAGTGCTCATAGCGCGGGCTGCTGCTTCAAGAACCCCACCCTTGCCCAGGATGTCACGCATCAAGCCCAACTGCTGGGCAAGGTGGGGCAGCGTGTCTCCGCTGGTCTGCTCATAGACCGTGCCGGATGCAAGGGCCTGCGCAAAAACTCCGCAACCGTGAGCATGCAGCACGCCAACTTTTTGACCATCGACGACAAGCATTCCGGCAAGGCCCGCGATGTCATCGAACTCATGACGCTCGTCCAACAACGAGTCTTTGATGCCTTTGGTGTCCATCTCCACCGCGAAGTCGTGGTCTGGAGCCGCCACGCCGAGCACCTGTCCGAGTGATAGCAGAAATCCATCCACCTGGCCAAAGCAAACAAACCAGCAACCCCGCTTGAGATCATCCCACAGCACGCCGATGATTCCTTGTGGACTTTCCCTTCGAACCATCCGACGACCTCGCCCCGCACCCTGCCCTGCGTAGCCAGCGAATCCGCGCGACCGTCGATGAAGAAACCGAAACCACGCTTGGCTGGTCCTTCGCCATCACCCTTCGCAACACCGACACCGAATCCACCCACACCGTCACGATGAGCTATCGCGATCACGACTACTGGTGCTCGGGCAGCATCGCTCCCTCTCGTGTCGCCGCCGCTGTGGTGGAGTATGTCGCCCAGCATTGGCAAGGCACCGTTCCACCAAAGTTTGACGCCAGCACCTCGCGCCGCTGGACGCCGCACATTGATCGCGAGTTGCAGGAGCGCCTCTAGCCCCCGCGTACGCTCACGCAGCGTGCCTCTCCTCTGCATTGACAATCTCCGCGTTTCCTTCCCTGGTGCCTCCCCCAAAGCCCCGCGTCTTCGAGCAGTCGATGGCATCAGCATGTCCATCTTTCCGGGCCAGACGCTTGCCGTCGTTGGCGAGTCTGGCTGCGGCAAGAGCGTGACCGCACTCGCCACCCTGGGCCTTCTGTCAAGGAACGCCCGTGTCGATGCTGGCAGCATCCGCTTCAGCAGCAATACAACCAGCACCGATCTCCTGACCCTCAACGAACGCGAACTTCGCCATATCCGTGGGGGCGACATCGCAATGATCTTCCAGGAGCCGATGACCAGCCTCAACCCCGTCTACACCGTGGGCGAGCAAGTCACGGAGGCACTTGAACTGCACACCCAGCCCAAACTCTCGCGTAAGGACCTCCGCCTGCGCGCCCTCGATGCAATGCACGCCGTGGGCATTGACGATCCTGCCCGGCGCATCGACCAATACCCCCATCAGTTCTCAGGAGGCATGCGACAGCGGATCATGATCGCCATGGCACTCGCCTGCCAGCCAAAACTGCTGCTTGCCGATGAGCCAACCACTGCACTTGATGTCACGGTGCAGGCCCAGGTCCTTGACCTCTTGAGCGAACTCAAGCGCAGCCGTTCCCTTGGCATCATGTTGATTACCCACGACCTTGGTGTCGTCGCCCAGCATGCCGATGTTGTGTGCGTGATGTACGCCGGGCGCGTCGTCGAGTATGCCCGCGCCAAAGACCTCTTCGCCAATCCCCTGCATCCCTACACCCGCGCTCTGCTTGCCTGCGCGCCCAGGCTCGGCATCCGCCAGCACCGCCTGTCCACGGTACGTGAACTGGTCGACAATCCCACCCTGATCCGCGATCTGCAATCCGCCGCTGCATCGTCGCCAATCCTCGAAGCCCGTGCCAATGCCACCGACCTGATCCCCTGGTGGCTCTGGCATCAACCGCCTCCCCAAACCTCGACCAACTCCCACCGACTCTGCGAAGTGCTACCAGGCCATTGGCTGGGACTGTGGTCAAACCCCGCGGCGCTGGCAATGGAAATACAGGTGGGAATGATGGGAAATGTGGCTGAGGCGTCCCGACCTGTGCCCGAACTTCCTTGATCCAACACCCCTGCCTGTACGTACCGCTTTTCCCAGCCAATCCACTCTGGAGCGCCGATAAACTCCCTGATGCGTGTCCTCATCCTCGCCGACACTCTCTTCGTCTCGCGCGAGAAACCGCTCCTCTCCCTGCTCGAAATAGGCCTCGCCGACGAGGGCGTGCAAATCTTCCAGGCCGTGCCCGAGAGGGTGGCCAGCACCATGGATCTGGAGGTCTTCGCAAGTCGCGTGACCTACAGCCCGCGCGTCCCCCGTTTGTTTCGCTCACTGGGCGTGCGCCGCCTCGTTGATGCCCTCCGCCAGGTCGAACGCCTGGACGAACCCAGCGACATCGACATCGTGCACGCTCTTGGCGGCGGCTGCTGGGACCTGGGCCTCGCCCTCTCGCGCGAACTCGATGCTGGCCTCGCCCTCGATGTCTGGCGCATGGGCCTGATTCCTCGCGCCGCCGAACTCAAAACCGTCGAGGGCGACCGTATTGCCCTCCTCGCGCCCGATGCATTGCTGGGCGAACGCATCCGCGCGGCTCTGTCCACCACCGATGCCTTGCGTGCTTCCCCAGTCGGACGCAAGCGTGTCGTTGATGCCCCCTGGGGAGTGCTCGCCGGAGACATGCGCACCGTGCTCCCTACTAGTGGCACTCGCTCCCTGATGATCGTGGGTTCAGGGCGCAGCGCGGATCATTACATCGCCCTGCTAACAGGGCTGGCTCCGCTCCTGATCGCCGAGCCTGAAACCCGCGTCTTCTGCGATGCACACGCTGCTCGACGCGCCGATCTCTGGCCCATCGCGCGCCGACTCAAACTCCTCTCGAACCTCTCGCTGATTGAAGACCTCGAAAGCCGGCGCGACCTCCTGCTCGCAGGCGACATTCTGCTCTACCCCGAAGCCGCTGGCGAGCAGCGCAGCGTCCTGCTCGATGCCATGGCGAGCGGCGTGCTCGTCGTTGCTGCTCGCGACCCATCGGTGCCCCTGCTGATCGACGACACAACCGCCCGCCTCGTTGACCCAAAAACCGCCAACGCCTGGCAAGTCGCGCTGCACGACCTGCTGGCAGACCCCGAAGGCTCATGCCGACTCGCTGCCTCTGCCCGCGCACACATCGAAAAGCATCGAAAGGCCAGCGAGTACATCCGGTGCGTGCTCAGCGCGTATGACCAACTGATGTCCGATCGCGCTCCCTCTGTACAGGGGTAAAAACTGCACAGCGACGCATCGCCAGCGCATTCGACCTGGGCTCGCCGAGCCTCTCGTCCTATAGCACACACTCCCCGTTGACATAGACCGAAAACCCCTCCTACTCGCGTCAAATCTCCGCAAATCTGAGAGCTTTCCCTCAACTCACTGCCAATTCCGAAACTCAGCCGCTCCGGCCTGCGCACAGTACAACACTGACGGTTGGGGCGCAGCGTGGAGTCGCCCCGTACTGCCAAATTCCGCGGAGACTCGTGACATGTCCATCCTCGTTGCCTCGTCCATCCTTGCCATGGCCAGCGCCCACGCGCTCAACGGCGTGGTGCCGGTCAGCGCCCAGGTCGTTAGCGCCGTTGCTGCTTCGACAGTCGGCCAGTATCAGCACTTCCCCGATCGCAGTTACGCCGCGCGTCCGGGCCAGGTCCGCCTGCTGGGCACTTTTGCAACCACCGATCCTGATGCCCACGCGAACATTAACGGTCGCCTCTGGATCAGCCAGCCCTTCATCGGACCCGCTCCCTCCCCAGCGCCCATCAACAACGAAGTGCCCGGTCCGGGCGCCTACGGCGTCTCGGAAGGCGACCAGACCACGATCCTTGTCCGCATCGGCATGACCAGCATTGGTATTTCTCCCTGGCAGCGCATCGAGGGCTGGTCGCAGCGCCGTCTCGAGGCCGCTCGCCTCAAGTGGCTTGATCAGCATGGTTATGGCAGCGGCGTGCGCACTTTCGTGAATGATGCGTACACGCCAGGCATCGAGCTTGCTACGGCACCTCTTCAGCAACTGCCCGATGCGCAGTGGACCGAGGGTGCTCCGACCAACAACGCCCGAGACATCCAACCCCGCGCGACCATTCGCATCCCCAGCGACATGCCCCGCTTCCGCAAGCGCATGGATGTTCGTAGACCCGGTCTTTTGCCAGGCTACCGCGCTCAACCCGCGTTCGTCGTCGCGAATGAACAGCAAGCTGGCGAGGTGCAGGTGCGCTCGATCACGGGCGCGAGTAACTCCAACATACCCATCAAGGTCGTGCCCAGCACAACGACCCTCGCCATCGCTCAATAACTAATTCCGCTTCCGCCCATGTTCAGCCCGGCCATATTCAGCCGGGTGGCATGCGTCCTTGCCCACCATTCAATACGAGCATCCCCCTCCACACGCGGCCCAGCGTTTCTCATGCTGGGCAGCGGCTTTTTATTCTTCCTCTTCAGCCATCTCCTCAGGCCGCTCCGCACTGGGGTTGAAGCCAAAGATCGAAGTGCCTATCCGAACGATATTCGCCCCTTCGCTGATCGCCACCTCGTAGTCCCCGCTCATGCCCATGGACAGGATGTTGAACGGTCCGTCTGTCAGTTTCATTTTCTTCATCTCATCGAAGAGTTCCCGACAGCGTTCAAACGCCGGGCGTGCCTCCTGGGGCGAATCTCCGTCCGCTGCCATCGTCATCAGACCTCGCAAACGGATATTCACCATCTCGCCCAGTTGCTGCGCCAGGGGAATCGCTGCTGGCATCGGGCACCCATATTTCTGCCCTTCGCCCGAGCAGTTGACCTGCAGAAGCACTTCGATCAGATGATCCTTCTTGACAGCGATGGCCTGCAACTCCTCCGCGAGGCGCAGCGAATCAACAGAGTGAATCAGTCGGACAAACTCAACGACCTTCTTCGCCTTGTTTCGCTGCAAGTGTCCGATCATGTGCCACCGCACGCCCGCGTTGCTGGCCGCCTGAGCACCTACTCCCGATGCCTGCCGGGCCGCTTGGTGGAGCAAGGGTTGCCCTGCTTGAAACAATCCCGCGTCGCCCTCATCTCCCTCGAGACCGCTGCGCCGCGCAGTGGGCAGCAGCCGCTGGCGAGCCACATACTCCTCGACAATCGCCGCGTGCTGCACCAGGACCTGGGCCCGGTTTTCTCCAAAGTCCCGGTGCCCCATCTGGAGCAATCCGCGAATTTGCTCCGGCTCGGCATACTTCGTCACCGCCACCAACATGATCTCGCCAGCGCGTCGTCCTGCCTTCTGCGCGGCCACTTCGATCTTCGAGCAGACTCGCTGATAGCGTTCCTCAAGCGTTGCGGGCAAAGTTTCGCCCGCTTTCAACAACGCCGGGACCGAGATCGGCGCGGACTTTCCAGGCTTAGTGGTGCCAGCCATGCCGCTGGCAGTTCCAGAATCAACAACTCCGCCATTGCCCGACAATCCCTGTGACTTCGACGACACACCCATGTTGCCTCCTGGCACTTGCACCATTCGCACCGGCTCCGCCGGTCCTTTGAAAGCATATCGCGGCCACGCCCTGCCCGCCGCCAAATGACAAGAAGCGCCGATCCCGCACTCGCGTACCAGTATGTCTACTCGCTACATTTGTCCAACCCGATCCCACCCAATGAACACCCGCCCCGCCATCCCGTCCACGCAGTCCATCACCGCCCTCTTCACTATGCCGCGTTGGTGTTCCGGCTTGATGCTGGTCTTACTCACGCTCTTCAGCCCATTCGCCCTCGCGCAGGATAAACC
>CAYRPC010000036.1:0-22732 GCA_964425995.1 uncultured Phycisphaeraceae bacterium | reverse complement strand
CTTCTACCCTGCGGGCGTGACGACTCAACTTGTACAGGCCGCTTCGTTCTCGCCGCCCTATCGCTGGACCAGTTTGGTGGGGGCCGGGCTGCACGCGCGGGTGGCGGGGCGGATTCGGCTTTTGAGCGATGCGCGGCACTGGCGCGAGAACGCGGCGGGGATTCAGATCGCGCAACTTCGCAACTTGCTGCGGGCGGCGAGCAACACGGTCTTTGGCAAGCAGCATGACTTTGCGAAGCTCGCGGCCCTCGACGATGCTGAGATACTCGCGGCGTATCGCAAGCAGGTTCCGATCGCGGATTGGTACGCCTTCAAGGACCACATTGCGCGCATGCGCGAGGGCGCGGAGCCGGATGTGTTGTGGCCCGGGCTGGTGATGGACTATGCCCAGACCAGCGGCACGACGGCGGGGGACAAGTACATCCCGGTGTCGGCCCAGATGCTCAAGAGCAACTACCTGGCCTCGCTGGACATCTTCGCGAATGTGCAGCGGTTTGGCTGCTCGATCACGAAGCTGCTGGGGGGCAAGAGCGTCTTCCTGGGCGGAACGACCAAGCTGGACACCAACGAGAAGGGCATCCGCACGGGCGACCTTTCGGGGATCGTGACGCCGCTGATTCGCTGGCCGCTCACGGAGATTTACTTGCCCGGGGCGGAGGTCGCGTTGATGAGCCACTGGCCCAGCAAGATCGAGGCGATGGCGCAGCGCTGCATCGACGAGGACGTGCGGATGGTCTCGGGGATGTGCAGTTGGCAGTTGGTGTTGTTTGAGAGGGTCATGCAACTGGCGCGAGAGCGGGGGAAGAAGGTACAGACGATTCGGGACGTGTGGCCCAACTTCCGCGTGCTGGTGCACGGGGGCGTCAAGTACGCGCCGTTTGATCCGCGGATGAGGCAGGCCTATTCGGGCAGCCCCGATGGAGCGGACATTCCCTATCGCGTCGAGTTGTATCCGGCGAGCGAGGGATTCGTCGCGATCCAGGACACCAGGGGCGACCCGGGCCTGCGACTGAACGTGGACATGTTCAACTTCTACGAGTTCGTGCCGCTGGAGCGGATCGAGGATGCCTCGTCCAAGGACGTGCCGGCGTACGCGTGCTGGGAAGTCGAGAAGGGGCAGAAGTATGTCGTGGTGATGTCGACGTGCGCGGGGTTGTGGCGGTACGTGCTTGGGGACGTGGTGGAGTTTGACACGATTCCCGACAAGCCCTTGCACATGGGTGGCGGTGGGGGCGATGGCCCGCCACGCTTGCGGATCGTGGGGCGGCATCGCCACTTCATCAACGCGTTTGGCGAGAACCTGATCGTCGAGCACATCGAAAATGCGGTGGCGGCGGCGGCAAAGACGGCGGGGTTGTTGGTGGGCGAGTTCACGGCGGGACCGGTCTATCCGGGCGCGGGGCGACGCGCGGGGCTGGAACTTGCGATTGAAATCGAAGGGGGCACCAGCGCGGGCGGGGACGCGCGGGCCGCACAACTGTCGCGGTTCCGCGATGAGTTTGATGCATCGCTCAAGCAGCAGAACGCGGACTACACGACCAAGCGAACGGATGGGCTGGGCATGGATGCGCCGACCATCACGCCAATGGCGATGGGCACCATCCATCGCTGGATGGAATCACGCGGCAAGCTGGGCGGGCAGAACAAGTGCCCAAGGTGCGCGAATCACCGGGAGATCATCGATGCGGTGAAAGCGACAGCGGGGATGGGAGTGGTCGGGGGCTGAGGTGGGGGAAGGCTGAGGCAGGGGGTCCTGTGCCCCTCGACGCGGCATGTCGGTGTGGCCTTGGAGTTGCCAACCGCGTGCTGACACGTCAGCAGAAAGAGCGGAAGACGGGATTTGAACCCGCAACATTCAGCTTGGAAGGCTGACACTCTACCATTGAGTTACTTCCGCGAACCCTTCATCATATGGCCTTGAAGACCTTGCGGTTGGCATCGCTACCATCAGTGAGCCGGGGCGGGTAGCTCAGCGGCTAGAGCGTTCGCCTTACACGCGAAGGGTCCAGGGTTCGAATCCCTGCCTGCCCATTTTTTGTTCGGACAATCGCTCGCGCCGCAAGCGCGTGGCGGTGCTTGACCCATGACGCCGCTCGACGCACTGTACATTCCGCTAGCCATCGTCACGTTGCCCTGGTGGGCGTTCAAGCGCAGGTCGGGCTGGGCGGAGAAGTTGGGGCGAGTCACGCCCTTGCCCGCTCCGGGGATGAAGCCGCGAATTTTGTTGCACGCTGTATCCGTGGGCGAGGTCAGTGCCTTACGCGGGATCGTCCCGCTGCTGCTGCCCCACGCGGAGGTGGTGGTCAGTGTCACAACCGACACGGGCACGGCAAGGGCGAAGGATCTCTTCTCGCCTACTTGCACGATTGTTCGCTACCCCCTGGACTTCTCATGGTCGGTGCGGCGATTCCTTGATGCTGTTCGCCCCGATTGCGTCGCATTGGTTGAGTTGGAAGTCTGGCCCCAATTTGTGCGCACCTGTGCGGCACGAAGCGTGCCCGCGTGCATCATCAACGGGCGGTTGAGCGAACGAAGTTTTCGTGGTTATAACCGCATCCGGAAGTTTTTTGGCCGCACGCTCAACCTGCTCGCCTTTGCAAGCGTGCAGGATGCCACCTATGCCAAGCGATTCGAGGCTCTGGGCCTGCCTCCCGACAAGGTCCTCTTGACTGGTTCGATGAAGTGGGATGCCGTGAGTCTTCCGGATGCTCCCCCAAACGCAAGCGAGAGCGGACCTGCACAGATGCGCGAGAGTATCGCCGCGTTGGTCTCTTCGATGCGATCACGGTTGCGCAGTGAAACCGGCGGTGTCGCGACTGCTGCTGCCCCGGTAGGGACATCGCCCCCAAAGGTTGCTCCAAGCCCGCTGCCTCGCATGGATGTCGCTGGGAGCGAGGAACTCGCGCGCGACATGGGCATTGATCGAACCAAGCAGTTGATCGTTGCTGGCAGCACAGCCGAAGACGAGGAAGCATTGCTTCGCGCCAGTCTCCCGCAGGGTGTTCAACTGCTGTGCGCGCCGCGCAAGCCAGAACACTTTGACGAGGCGGCCCGAGCCATGGGACCATCGTGCGTGCGTCGGTCGAAGGGAAAGGCGGACCATGGGAATGGCGATCCTGCCCGAGGCATGTTCCTACTGGACACCATTGGCGAACTCCGCAAGGCATACGCCTTGGCGGATGTGGTGGTGATGGGTCGTAGTTTTGGCACGCTTCACGGCTCGGACCCGATTGAACCCATCTCGCTGGCGAAGCCGACGCTGACAGGGCCGCGTTTCGGGGACTTTCAGATGATTGTTGAAGCCCTGACGGAAGTGAGTGATGCTGAAGGAGTAGCGGGCCTTCGAGTGGTATCGAGACGGGATATTCCCGCTGCGCTAGACAGCCTACTAAAGGATGGCGCAGTTCGAGACCGGATGGCGCTGGCTGGCCAGGAGTGCATACGCAGGCAGCAAGGATCGAGCGCAAGGCACGCGGAGTTACTTTTGGCGCTGGCCAAGATGAATCGACGATTTTCGTGATTTGCTAGGTAGTGGACATCACACTGCTAGGCCAGTGATCAAGTTGCCCAAGAAATTTTCGGTTTCCTGACGAAACCCGACTTGTGCGTAGAATGGTTTTCGAGGATGATGGGAACATGGAGTCATCTGGCCCGTAGGGTGTACTAGCCCGAAAAGCACGCCCATCCAACGATTGGGTGATGACGAACGCGATTTGGGTGCCAACACTGGCATCCCCCTGTGCTCGGTTGTCTCTTCGGCTCGCCGTTGAGACGCTCGAGAGCCGGAAGGCGCGATGTACCAGTCCAAGTTCCTGACGGGTCAGATGCGGCGGACGGACTTTGATCCGATTGCCGCGCACACAAGTGCCCTGCCAAACGCTGGGCCGATGGGAGTTTTTCGAATGTCGACGAGCCGTTCACGCCGACTTGTGTCCGCCGCCAAGAACACTGTGGAGCGTTTGCTGGGTACCAGCGGGCGAGCTGATGGGTACGCCCTTGGCACTGTCGAGACGCTCGAGCGTCGCGAGTTGCTTAGTGGTGGCGAACTGCTTCCCGAAGGTGCGGTATGGACGCGATGGGGCGGTGCGGACATTGCCTCGGTGCGCGGCTCGTACGTGGTCACGTTCACCGAAGACCTAGGTCGCGACAACGCAGCGCTGCGGGCCTCGGATGTTGCTCGCTCGCTGGGCATCACTGCCTGGGGGTTTGAGGGCATCGGACGTGGCAAGTGGGCGAAGTTCACGAGTGCGGAGCCGATCTCAGCCCGCGATATCGAATCGCTGACCTCTGACTTTGCCTTCGTCAGTTGGGTCGAGCCTGACCGACTGTACAAGACCGATCGCGTTCCCAACGATCCCGCCTATGGCGATCAGTGGTGGGCCAAGAATGTCGGCCAGACGTACTTGGGCGTGACAGGCACTGCGGGCGCTGATATCAACGTCGAGGGTGCCTGGGACCTCAGCATCGGTTCCCGTGATGTGATTGTTGGCATCATCGATACCGGTATCGACTACAACCATCCCGACCTCGCGCCCAACATCTGGAACAACCCGGGCGAAGTGCCCAATGACAACATCGACAACGATGGGAATGGGTACGTCGATGACAACATCGGCTTTGACTTCGGCGAGTTTGACAACGATCCGATTGACGATCCAATCTTCGGCGGGCACGGCACCCCCGTCGCGGGCCTTGTGGGCGGTGCTGGCAACAACGGTCAGTTTGGCACGGGCGTCAACTGGCTCGTCTCACTGCTGCCACTCAAGATCGCTGATGCGTTTGGCAATCTCTCCACCGCGGCCATCGTCGCGGCCCATGACTACGTGACCGAACTTCGTGGCAGAGGGATCAATGTTGCTGTCACCAACAACAGTTATGGTGCCTATCAACCGACGTTCTTCGACGATCAGCCCGCAGGGTTCAACGCTGAGCGCGATGCCATCCAGCGGTATATCACGTCGGGCGGTATTTTCGTCGCATCTGCTGGCAATGGCAATCCGCTTACCGGTGAGGGCATCGATCTGGATAACTCGACGCAGGTCAGTTACCCCGCTTCATACAGCATTCCCGGCATCATCTCGGTCGCTGCACTGGACCAGAATGGTGACTTGACTGGATTCAGCAATTTCGGCGCGAGCAATGTTGATGTCGCCGCGCCCGGTACAGCGATCTACACGACCGGCACCAACGGCTCGACACAGGGCGGCGTCGCCGCATTCGGCTTCGGGGGTACCAGCGCGTCTTCGCCGATTGTTGCTGGTGCCGCAGCCTTGCTCAAGGCCATCAAGCCCAGCGCCAGCGCGGTTGAAATTTCGGAAGTGCTCCGCAACACATCCACGCCCATTGCGTCGCTTTCGGGCAAGGTCGCCTCGGGCGGCATTATCAATGTCACGCGGGCCGCGCAGGCTCTGCTCAACGACGGGCCGGTGGTGCAGGGCTTCCTGCCCGGTCCGGTGACCACCAATGTCGATTCCACGACCGGGCTTCCTCTGCGCAGTCTGACCGTGAGTTTCAGCGAGTCGCTCAATGCTGCCACGCTCAACTCCGGCGCGGTCGAACTGCGGACCGATGGCGGAAACAATGTCTTTGGCGATGCCGACGACACGGTGATTGCGATCTCCAGCGTTGCAATCTCGCCCACCAACCCCCGCAGTGTCACCATCACCGCAGGCGTCACACAGTTCGTCGAAGAGAACTACCGCCTCACCCTGCGGAACGCCAACTTCCGCGACCTCTCGGGCAATCGCCTGAATGGTAATGCCACGACGGGCACCGATGAGTTGCTGACCTTCCGCGTCGTCAACGCGGGCGGTGCCAACGAGGACAACGACACGCTCGCCACCGCAACTTCTGTTGTGTTTGATGCCAATGGCGCAGCCAATTACAACAGCCTCGTCCTGGGCGACGGCACGCAGACCTTCCGCGATGTCGATCTGTACCGCATCGTGGTCCCCTCTGCCGGCCAGCTCTCCGCCGAGGTGACGGCCCGTCGTCTTCCAGGCGGCTCATCGCTGGATAGTTTCGTGAGGTTGTTTGATGCGACGGGCGTGCAACTCGCAAGCAACGATCAGTTCTTCGGGCAGGATTCCTACGTTGACTTCTTCGTCCGTTCTCCTGGCACGTACTACGTTGGCGTTTCGGGCTTTGGCAATTCCCAGTACAACCCCAGCATCGCTGGCAGCGGTGCTGCGCAGTCCCTGGGCCAGTACAGCCTCAGGCTGACCAGCCGTAGTTCCACTCCCGACATCGTTGGTTTCAATGCCACCAACAACAGTGTTCCGGGCCAGCCCGCACTGCCACTCAACGTGCCGCCGGGCAACCTGACTAGCGGCACGACCAGCGCTGCCATCCGTATTCTGGACACGCGCACGATTCTGGATGTCAACGTGGCCCTCAACATTCGCCACCCCAACGTGAGCGACCTTCGTATCAGCCTGATTGCTCCCGACAACACCCAGGTCATCCTCGTGAACAACCGGGGCAGCACAGGCGACGACTTTGGCACCCGCAATGGCACAGGCCAGCCCGTGCTCTACACCACCTTCGACGATGAGCAGGCCACGTCCATTACCACTGCCAACGCACCCTTCGCTGGTAACTTCCGTCCCGAAGTCGGCCTGAGCAACTTTGACGGCAAGGTCGCTGCTGGCAACTGGACCCTGTTGATCCAGGATACCAAGGAACTCGATGCCGGTGCGCTGATTGACTGGAACATCGAGTTTCGATTCCAGAACGACATTTTCGGCGACTTTGAGGCCAACGACACGCTGCCTATTGCACGCAATCTGGACACGATCAATGGCACCGGCACCGCCACTATCGAGGCCTTCATCGGCGACGGCGGCTTTGGGAGTTTCGACCGCGACCTGTTCAGATTTGTTGCTACCCCAGGCAGCACGCTGAACGCGAACGTCGACTTTGCCGCAGGGACCGCGCAAACCCTCAACTCGGCCCTCCGCCTCTTTGACGAGCAGGGCAACCAGGTCCTCTCCAGCAACCCCTCTGATCGCAACACCTCCTTCATCAACAACTTCGTCTTTGCCAATGGCGGCACGTTCTACCTTGGCGTTTCCGAATCCTCCAACACCGGGTACAACCCGCTAACCGCAGGGTCTGGTGCCGCATCCGTCACCACCGGTCGCTATCGCCTCAACGTGAGCGTGGCACCGGGCGTGAGCGATACGTCGACGACGCTCGCGGGCGACCTCTTGAGTGTGGGCGTTGCTGCCAATGCGGTCCTTGGTGATCCCGCAACCCAGACTGGCTTGCGTCGCGGCAACGTTGAGTTCCTGACTGGCGGACAAACCAACGGTTCATTCCTTGGACTGACCGTCGATGGCACCGGCTTTACCAACCGCACGGGCCAGACCCAGAACCCATTCGCCATCACCAACGAGAGTGATCCCCGCAACAACCGCGTCTCAACCCTGAGTCAATGGCGCGGCATAAGGGCCCAGCGTGCCATCACCTTCGGCGATGCCGATGGCTTTGCCGCTGTCGATATCACGCTCACGAATACCTCGTCGGGCGTGCTCAACAACATCTCATGGGCCGAAGGCTTCAACCCCGATCCGGGCCTGACCCTCGACGAGCAATCCCCCAATACCCGCAACGACGTGATTCGCAACGGTCGCGTTGCCGTCGCGAGTTACACCAATAACCTGTTCCTCGATGGTCTATACATCGCGCTCGTGTCCCCCGATTCCGCCGGCGCGTTTGGTTCTCCCAAAGCCACCGTGCTTGGACGAGACACCGTGGTCCGCGATCCTTCGATCCTGGTTAGCCAGACCGCGATCGACCCCAACAACGCCAATTCAGACAGCCAGTTGGCACTTTCCTACTTCATTCAGAACTTGCAGCCCGGCTCGACTGCCACGTTCCGCTACTTCATCCTTACCGCAGTTTCTCAGAACAACCTCGACACACAACTCAACACGCTCAACAGCACGACTGGCGGCACCGGGCACTTCACCTTCAACCCGGCCAATCCCGCCAACCAAGTCATCGCCGGCCAGAACGTGCCGACGTACTCCTACCGCGTCTACTACCCCGAAGGTTTCCTGGGCCCCAACATCTTCACGTTCCTTCCCATCGCAAACCCCAACGATGAGCCGGCACGCGTGGTGGTCATCCAGCGCTTCGAGGGTGTCGAGGCGAGTTTCAAGGACCGTGTTGTTCCCGCAGTCGACACTACCGCTCAGCAGCAGGGTGTGACGTTGGTCATTCCTGCCCGTTCCCGCAAGGGCGTGGACCTCAACACCCCCGATCTCTACGCCAGCGGCGCCTTCAACACGGCTCAGCGGCTGCGTGCCTACGCAGTGGAGATTCGCTCCGATCGTCCTATCGCCGCAACCTTCAGCTATTACGACCTCACGCAGATCAACACTGGTCCCGTTGCTGTTGGCGAGGCTTTCACCTCACAACTTGCCACGACGTGGACGTTTGGCGATGTGCAGCAGCGCGGCACCGAAAACTTCAGCAGTGGCGTGAACACATACATCGTTCTTCAGAATCCTTCACTGATTACCTCGAAAGTGACTACTCGCGTTTTCGACTCCGATCTTGGCATCACCTTCACGACCACACGCTTTATCGCCCCAGAGGGTCGCGGCGGTGTCTATCTGGGCAGTGGCACCGGCGCTCCCACGGACTTCCTGTTCGATGCCGAGAACACCAGCACCGAAGAGGCTGGCACGCTCGAGTCGCTGATTCGGGCCGAGTACCAGCGTCGAGGCTTGTCCGAGTCGCAGATTCAGGCCCGCCTCAACTCCGACCGTCGCTACGCCGTGCAAGTCCTCTCCGACGAGCCAATCCTCGCGGCCAAGAGCACCTTCAATCCGCGTGATCGACAGGCGACCGGCACCGTCGGTAATCTGGGCAACGGCGCGACCACCGGTGTCCTGTCCGAGGGTCAGTTTGGCCTCCGCAACACTACCGAAAGACTGGGCATTCTCAACACCTCCGCGACTAATGCCTCGGTGCTCCTCTCGTTCCTCTTCCAGAACGGCACCACGCTGCGTCAGACCATCGAAGTCAACGCTGGCAGCGCGACCACATTCAATATTTCCACCATCGCCAACTTCCCGACTGGCCAGCCCTACTCCATCTTCTACGAATCCAACACTCCTGTCTCGCTTGGTTCAACGGTTCCTGTCAATCAGAATGGCGTGACCGACGCGTTCTCTGTGACCAGTGCCACCGTCGCGTACACCTACTGGGGCTTTGGCGAAGGCTTCCGCCCGGGCGATAATGTCGATTGGAATCCCAACGTCGCTGGCATCCAGCGTCACCCGGGCCTTTCCGAGAACCTGCGCATCTACAACCCATCCAGCCAGGATGTGACCATCGAGATCACCTTCAACTTCGATCTCGAGGCCGGCACCGAGACCTTCCGCCGCACCATTGGCGGGCGGCGCGTCGCCGAGTTCAACATCGATCAGTTCATCACGGGCAACCGCCGCCAGAACAACCAGAGCTACGGCATCTTTGTGAAGGCTCCTTCGCCCATCGTCGCAGAGATGAACCGCTATGACCTTCTCTTCCCAGGTGGTTTCGCCACCCTCGGCACCCCGCTGGGGCGCACGTCTCCTGTGACCTGATCGAGTCTCAGTTTGTAATCTATCGTTCCAAAGCCGGAGCCCTCGCTCCGGTTTTTTTTCTGCTTCGTCATGCAGTTCTCGATCCCAATCTTCCCAGCGACCCCAGCCATGCAGGCATTGCTCGCCCTGCTCGCCTGGGCGATCAGGAACGAACCGAATGATCGCACACTCTATTGTGGATTGGGCGCGATAGGCGGCAGAGCATCGGCCCGTTCACGACGCTCGCTGTTGCTCAGGCTCCGCCCGATCATGTCCAGGCGGCGTTGGTCGTCGGAGCGGGGTTGTCCGAAGAGGTCCGCGAGAGCCTCACGCGTGGTGCTGAAACGTTCGGTGATGATCTCGGGCTTGTCGATTGGACCCTGAACCCGCACCGACGACAATTCATCGCGCAGTTGTTCGATGACCTCGGTCAGCAGCGGAATTCTTGAGCGGTTGCCCGTGCGCAAGCGCAGGTCCAGGTTCAACTCGGGCCAGGTCGCGGTGCCGAAACCAAACAACGACACCGACTTACTTGATACCGCAATTTGTTCAAGACCAACCTGCGTACCCAGCACGAAGAAGTCTGCCGTCGCCTGATCGAGCTGCTCGGCAATCGGCAACTGGAGGTTGGTCACGCGCACCAGCGGCACCAGGGTGGGCAGATCGAGGATGTTGCCGCCCTCGATGGTGAAGGTGCCTCGCCCGCGGTTCTCGCTGCGATCTCCCAGCGTGCCATGCAGCGAGAAACTGCCCGAGAGTGCTCCACGCGAAGCATCTGCAACCACTTCGGAAGATGGCTCGATAGTCGCATTGTCTGCCTGGATGCTGTTGCCGGTCGCTCCGGCTCGCTTGCGCAACTCAGCAAGCAAGGGCGCGAATCGCACGCTGGACAGGTCGAGCGTGAGGTCAAATGGTCGGCGCGAAGCCAATTCCTCTGTGGCGAGGGGCGCGGGCGACGGGCCGACCTCGATGGTACCCGTAATGCGCCCGCCATGTGCCCGGGCCTCAAACTTCGGTACGATCACGCGTCCGTCGGGCTCGGTAAAAATGCTCAGGCGCCCCTGTGTCAACGCGACGTTGGCGGCGCTCAGCACGGGGAAGTCCCCCGTGATGCTCGCGCGGCCGCTGCCGGGCTGGTCCTCGCTGCTGAAACGGTAGTCGAGGACGCCCTCTGCGTGCGTGATCGGCACGCCCAGGTCCATTGAAAGGCCCGCCAGCGCGAGCGATCCCGACGTGATCACATTGAGCGCTTGGCCTTGGGGAGTCAAGATCATCGCCAGCGGAGCCTGGGCAATCGAAACTGGTCCATCGACGCGAGTGTTGAGCTGCGACATTGCCTGGCCCAGAGCGTTGGGCAGGAGCGCTCGCACATCGAGCAGGAGGCTGGGTGCCGCGAGCGTGATCTGGCATTCGATCTGCGTGCCCTTCGCCTGGTCTTCGCGAGTCGGGCCCCAGGTTCCAGTGACAAGCCCCTTCCAATCCCGGGCAAAGAGCGCGAGCCCTTCGACCTCGCCGGAAATCACAGTCGCCCCGTCGCTCGCAACCGTCGGTCGCACGCGGACTTGACCCGAAACCCTCGGGAAGTCGACACGTCGCAGCGAACCATCGTCCGCGGAAGCGTTGAACGCGAGCGATCGGGGACGGATGGTGCCAGTGACAATGTTCTGCTCGCCTCGCGCCTCGATGATCAAGTCGGCATCTGCCACGCCCGAGACTTCGTTTGAAGCAAGTGTGTTAGCAACGCTTAACGCTCCCGACGCGCGAAGCGTGGCAAGCAGCGAGGGTTGTTCGATGGTGATGTCTCTCGCGCGTAGGCTCGTGGTCTGCATTGCGTCTCCATCACCCGAGGGCTGGAGCAGCGATCCTTCCACGCGAATGCGGCCGGAGGGTTGGTCGTCCAGCGTGCCCGAAAAGACGTAGTCGGCTCGTACCCCCGTCGCATCACTGCGGATGCGGCTCAGTTGCGGCACGCCCGCGTCGAGCGCGATGGGAAGGCCCTTGGCGACGAGCGTCGCATCGCGAAAGCGGCTCAGCGTGATATCGACATCGCCGGCGGATTTCTGCGAGAGATCGATGCGAAGGTCAACCTCAGCGACACCAGCGGGCTTGAGGTCGGCCTTGGTCCGCTCGATGGCGTTCGCGCCCTTCGCGCTATAGCCTCGCACGAAGTCCTCGATGGGCAGCGACAGATCAGCCTTTGGAGCCTGCACACGCAGCGACTCGTCTGTGGGCAGCAACTCGTTGGTTGGTGCGATGGGCCCGAAGTCGTTGAGTCTGCGGAAGAGGTTGGCACCAATCGCCGCGCCCGGGCCTGTGGGCATTGCGCGGGCCAGGCCCATCGCGTCCATCTTGACGAACGACTCTGTGACTTGGACACGGGCGGAAAAGTCCTGCACCGTGATGCGAACGGGCTGTGGCAAACCATCGCTCGCGGGCGGAGCAGCAGGACGCAGCGTTCCGGTGATGTCCGCACGAATGTCATACTCCGGACCCAGGGGCGAATCACGCAACTCGATGCTCGCGTCGACCAATCCGCTTGGTCCAAGTGGAACGATCAGCGTGCTCAAGGGACGCCGGTTGTCGTCTGGTCCAATGTCGGGCAATGCTGCCAGCAGGAGATCATCCACCGGAATCTGCCTGGCAGTCGCCCACACATCAGGCACAAACTCTCCCGAACTCTGGATGCTGTCCAGGTTGAGGATGGCACGCACAACCCCGCTCCCACCCCGCAATCCATAGCAGGTCCCGCCAGAAACCTCGGCGATCCCGTTCTCCTGCACGATCCTGATTCCTCTGGCCCGCATTGGGTAGGGAAGCGCTCGAAGCAGCATGCCCGCGTCTGGAATCTCGATCTCCACGCGATCGTTCCAGATCGAGTTCACGCCCGCCGCACGGGTGACGAGCACGCCGACGTTGGCCTTGCCCCCCAGGTCAAAGGCCGGAATGCTGGTGTTCACTTGCGTGGTTGTGGTTGGACGAACCAGGCCCCGCGCCACCATCGATGCGTATGCATCGGCGTTGAACAATTCGTCCAGAACTTTTCCCTGACCCCGAGCGTCCATCGCTGTTCGCAGCGTCTGGTCGATGGGCATGTCAAGCACACGGACCTCGACGCGCACCTCGGCATCATCGGTTGGCGGACGGATGGTGCCGTTGGCGACGACTGTTGAGCCGTTGCCGCCGTCCCCGCGAATGTCATGCAGCACGACCTCGTTGTCGTCAAACGTGATGCTTCCGCGAAGATTGTTGAAGGGATAGGGGAACTTGTGGAAGGCCGCCGTCAATCCTTTGAGATCAACCGAGCCAACCACTCTCAGCGGCGGCGGGTTGGCCGCATCAAGGATGGCGGCGCGAGAGATGTTGACGCTCGCGTCCACGCGTCCCTGCGGATCAGAAAAATCAAGCAAGCGCCGGCGGACAACGCCCGGTGCGAACTTGAGAATCTCCGGCTGTTCGTGGACCAGCACGTCTTTGGACGAGAGGCTGATGGTCCAAGGCGATCTCGCGGTGGTCCCTTGCATCTCGAATGAAACTTCATAAGGTAGCGACTGGATCAGGCCGGTGAGCGTGCCCTTCATGCCGACATCGCTGAGGACCAGTTGCCCGTCGGTCTTCTGCAAGCGAAGGCGCGAGCCGCGCTGGGCTTCGGGCACTGGAATGACGTTGCCCAGAAGATCTTCTGTAGGTTGGGCTTCAAGGGGCAGCGTGAGCGCGACACCACTGAGTTTGATTCGGGCAGTCCACGAGCCCGCGAAGTTGTACGACAACTCAGCCTCAGGCACACGTCCTTCGATCGCAGCGTCCCTCACGAGTTCGCGCGACTGGGCGGGCACATTTGAGGGCGTGAGTGCGCCCAACTCGATGCCCGTGACCGTCAGTGTCACGCCCTCCTGCGAGATGCGTCCAACCGCCAGCAGGCCCTTGCCCGTGTCGGGCAGCGAAGGATCGGCCTGACGGAAACTGATGATCGATGCGCCCGTGTCGTCGGCGGACTGATCCACCGTGCCCGACATGAACAGTTGTTTGAGAATGACATATTCCGAGTCGGGGGTATCGGGAAAGTGCTCACCCAATTCGATGATCCCGTTACTGATAGCGATGACGGGAATCTGTCTGAGCACAGAACTCGCAGCGGATGGCGTTGGACTCAAGCTAGCGCTGTCTCGCGCCTTCGCCACCAGCGACGCGATATTGACCTGGCCATCCGTGAACGACCGGCTGAGTCGTGCGACCGGCTGGTCCAGAGCCAGGCTATAAATAATCGTGTTGCCTCGTGCGCATTGGAATAGATTCACATGCGCACGCAAGCCTCGCACACGAACAATCTCACCAGCCTGACCCATTACGTCGGGCGCGCGAACGCTGAGATCCTCGATGGCAATCCGCCCAAAGGGTGTCACTGTGACCGACGATGCCGAGATCGTTGCTCCTGAGGCTCGCTCCAGCGCACCCAGCAGCAATCGACGGGTGAGGAACGAGTCGGTCGCAAGCCAGTAGGTTCCCACCAAGAGCAGTCCCGCCATCACGCTCACGCGGACCCGCCTGCGACGCCGCTTGTGCGAAGCGGCTTCATGCACGCGCGCGTCGTTGCGCGACAGAGAAGGCTTGGCGGATTCTGGAGAGGATGATGGCATAGCAGCAGACGCCCGTCCGATGACGTGTGCATGATATGTGCCGTCCGTCGATCACACCCTGCTCCCTCAGCCAGTTCCATCGCGAGCGAAAGAGCGCACTCGCTACGCGGCTATGCGTTGGCGGAGTTTCATCTGTTGGAAGTAATGGGAGACGGTTTCCATCATGTGTGCCTTGTTGATGGGCTTGGTGAGGAAGTCATCGCAGCCCGCCTTGATGCACCGCTCGCGTTCGCCAATGAGAGCGTGCGCTGTCAATGCAAGGATGGGCCGGTCGTATCCCTTTGAGCGAAGCGTTTTCGTCGCCTCATAGCCATCCATTTCGGGCATCTGCATGTCCATGAGGATGACATCAAAGGCGGCACCGTTGCTTTGTGCTTGCAGCGCCGCTTCGAGTGCGAGCCGCCCGTTGCCGACAACTGTGACATCCGCTCCGACCTTGCGCAGGATATATGCGATTAATCGCTGGTTGTCCGGGCCGTCCTCTGCGAGCAGAATGCGAGCGGGAATCGTGGTTTCCTTGGGTGCAAGTTCCTTGACCCAGTCCTTGGGTTTGCGGAACGATGGAATCTCATACTCGTGCTCGATCATCCGCGACGCCGCGACATTGCCCGGATTGATCACCACCGTGAACGTACTGCCCTTGCCAAGCACGGATTGAATCTCGATATCCCCGCCCATCATCTGCGCGAAGCGCCGTGAGATGACGAGGCCAAGGCCAGATCCGCCAAACTTGCGGCTGGTGATATTGTCGGCCTGCTGGAACGGGACAAACAGGCGGGAGACTTGCTCGTTCGAAAGCCCGATGCCAGTATCGATCACGTGGAATCGCAAACAGGAGGGCTGTCCATTAGCTCCGGCCTGATCCATGACGAGCCGGAGCGTCACGCTCCCCTTACTGGTGAACTTCACCGCATTGCCCACCAGATTGAGCAGCACCTGCTTGAGTCGCACCGGATCGCACTGCATCGTCTCGGGAAGGGGGAGCACGTACTTGACCTCAAGGCGGACATCCTTCTCCTTCGCACGCACATGCAGCATCTCGATGGTCTCTTCCACGATCTGGAAGGGGCTGCACGAGAGATTCTCGATTTCAAACCTTCCAGATTCGATCTTGGAATAGTCCAGCAAGTCGTTGATGATCGTCAGCAGGTGTTCACTATTGCGCCGGATGGTCGTGGCGTTGACGATGCGTTCGTCCTGGTCCACGCTCGGGACCGTCAATAACTCGGCAAAGCCGAGGATCGCCGTCAAGGGCGTGCGAATCTCATGGCTCATGTTGACGAGGAACGCGCTCTTGGCCTTGCTGACTTCCTCGGTCAGGTTTGCCCGCTCCATCGCGAGTTTGATTTCCAGGGCTCGTGCCGCCAACGCACTTCTGCTCAGCACGAACATGCTCGCAAAGCCCACCAGCAGCACGATCAGCATGCCCGAATATCCAAAGACCGTCATGCTCGCGCGGTTCTGTGCTTCCAGCCAGTCCGCAGCGGGGAAGTCGATGCCAAGGATGGAATGCAGATTGCCCTGTTCGTCGAAGATCGGGTAGTTTCCGCTGATCCACATGCCCCAGCGGTCAGTGTAAATCTCAGACTCGAAGTTTGCCTCGCCATCAAACGCTCGGAGCATGCCAACCGACGGGTGCTCATACACCTCGCCGATCGCAGTTCTCGACTCCCGCTCGTTGTCGTATATCCCGTTGCGGTCGTAGTCCGTCTCAGAGTCCACCAGAAGAGCCAACGCACCCTCGGGCGTGTGTGCCATCGTATAGATATCAGCGATTGTTGGATTGGCCTTGAGCCACGCGACTTGCAGGTTGATCAGTTGCAAGTAGGTCGGATCGTCCGCGGGCGTCTCAAGCGAGATGCTCGTGCATCCCGCCCGCGTCAACTCATGCACATAGGTCGGCCCCATGCTCATGACGGTTCGATGCATCAGTTCGCCCGCCTTCTCGCTCTCGCTCGAAGCGATCGGGACGCTGCTAGCGATCATGGCAACCGCAATCACCCATGCCCACCATGGCAGGCCCTTGGTTGTGGCCCGACGAACAAGTTGATCCGCCAAGGCGAGCAGCAACCCCGCGCAAAGCGAGAAGACAAGCACAGACTGAAGGAGGGAAGAATCCATGTGTTTCTCTCCCTGAAATATCGGATCGCCCAACCCGCCCGCGACCTCGCGCAACCCGTTTCCACCTACTCCGTGTTCGTGTGCGATCACCTTGCCGCCCATAGCGTGTGTGCTATTCCCCAGTGACAGCAAAGAGGGTTGATTGCCACACTATCGCCCGGGTTCTCGGACACGCTGCTATGCTGTTTTATGGCCAAAGTCCGGCGTCTTTACCTCTGTCGTTCTTGCGGAGCCAGCCAGGCTCGATGGATGGGCAAGTGCCCCGATTGCAATACCTGGGACAGCCTCGAAGAAACTACCTTCGATCCCAGCGCCGACAAGGATCCGCACAAGGCCATGACCGCCGCGTGGCACGACATCGCTAATCCAGACACCAACGCTGGACTCCTCGCATCCGAAACCGGCTCCGCGAGCCAGGCCAAACCGCTCGCCGAAGTCTTGCGCGAGGGCGCGAGCCTCGGGCCTGTCGAGCGGCTCTCGACCGGCATCCGCGAGTTTGATCGCACGCTTGGAATGACCATCGATGCTGCTGGACAGCCCAAGGTCGCTGGCCTCGTGCCGGGCAGTGCTGTCTTGGTTGGGGGCGAGCCGGGCATAGGCAAGAGCACGCTGCTTTTGCAAGCTGCCTTCGCCTGGGCCAGCGCGGGCGAGCGCGTGCTGTATGTGAGCAGTGAAGAGAGCGCAGAGCAAGTCGGCACGCGGGCCAAGCGCGTGGGGGCAGCAGGCAAAGCCAATGGACCAACGACTCAAGAAGGGAAAGACATCGAGCCTCGCTCGCTCTTCCTGCTGCACGACACCAATCTTGCCCGCATCGTCGAACAAGTACGCAAGGTCCAGCCCCGCATCGTCATCATCGATTCGGTCCAGATGATCTATCGCGCCGATGTCTCCGCCGCGCCCGGGAGCGTCACGCAACTGCGTCGCTGCTGCACGGAACTGGTCTATCTCGCCAAGACCGCCGGCATCGCGGTGATCTTGGTCGGTCACGTCACCAAGGACGGCACCATCGCGGGCCCGCGCTTGCTTGAGCATCTGGTTGACACTGTCCTGACCTTCGAGGGTGATCGCGCTCACAGTCATCGCGTCGTCCGTGCCATCAAGAATCGCTTTGGCAGCACCCTCGAAATCGGTCTCTTTGAGATGGGAAGCTCGGGTCTGCGTGAAGTCGTCGAAGGTGGCGTGGTGGGGGCACTGGCGAATCAGAACCAGCCCCGCCCCGGCTGCGTGCTCGTCCCCATCATGACCGGCACCCGCTGCCTCATCGTCGAGGTCCAGGCCTTGACCGCCACCGGCTTCCTGGGCGCCGCCAAACGCAAGTGCAGCGGCCTGGATTCCAACCGCCTCGCGATGCTTATCGCCGTGCTTGAGCAGCACGCCGGCCTGCGCCTCGCCGACCGCGACATCTTCGCCAGCAGCGTGGGCGGCATCAAAGTCTTGGACCCCGCCAGCGACCTTGCGGTCCTGCTCGCCATCGCCGGCGCCCACTATCGCAAGGCCCTTCCGCCCCGCACATCGGTCCTGGGCGAGGTTGGCCTTTCGGGTGAAGTCCGCGCAATCCCCAACCTCGAACAACGCATCCGCGAAGCCGTCCGCCTGGGCTGCAAAACCCTCCTCATCCCCAAAGCCCACGACCCCAGAGACGTGCCCAACGACATCACCCGGCGCGAAGGCCTGGAACTGATCCGCGTCCGAACCGTCGATGATGCGATCGCATCGCTTGGGTGAGTTGTGCCGTCAACGTAGTTGGCTCAAGGCAGCCGACTTCCAAAGCACGTCACATCTTCTCGACATGCTGCTCGTCCAGAATCTCCTGCACGCTGATCAGCTTGATGATCCGCCTGGTCCGCTTGTGAAACGCCGCGACCTCCGCCTGGGCATCGCTGCTAAAGCCGAACGCGACAAAGAACCCGCGCTGGCGGTCCTCGCGGGCCATCACGGCCTCGAACTGGTCGATGTCGGGCCGCCCCACCTTGTCCACCCCCCCCGTTCTGCTTGACCTGCACGGGGAACCAGTCGCCCGCGAACATGCTGTTCTGATCATCGGGCTTGGTGCCCACGGGGAAGATGCGGCCGTCGATCCCCATGTCGCCCACCTGCACCTTGTTGGGCACGCCGCCCAGGGCGATGACGGCCCAGTTCTCGAACTCGAAGGGGGGGATGGCGCGGAGTTTCTCGACCGTCCACGGCAGATCGCGGACGATGAACGAGTTGACATCGTGGGCGCGGTGCCCCGGCTCGCTCTCGCGCATCTTGCAGACATCGCGGAGGCGTTTGGCCATGACGCGGCAGGCGGTGGGCGAGATGTCGATGCCGATCCACTGCCGCCCGAGGTTCTGGGCAGCGACCAAGGCTGTGCCGCAGCCGCAGAAGGCGTCGCGGACGATGTCGTTGGGGTTGCTGCTGGCGTTGATGATGCGGTCGAGGAGGACAAGGGGACGGTGTCTGCTCAACCCCGAAAGAGTACACTGCCTTCATGAATGCCCGGTCGCTGACTGTTACCGACTTATTCTGTGGCGCGGGAGGGCTGTCGCTCGGCTTGCGCGAAGCGGGGTTCGTGCCCGTCCGCGCTGTCGATTGCTGGGCACCGGCGGTTGATACCTACCGGGCAAACTTGGGCGATCACGTCTCCTCAGAGTCCATCGACGATACGACCGTGTTCCCCGATACCGACGTCATTGCCGGAGGGCCACCCTGTCAAGGGTTCTCCTCCGCCGGGAGACGCGAGGCCGACGATGAGAGGAACTCCCTTGTGAGGATCTATGCGAATCTCATCGCCCGGCACCGCCCTCGCGCGTTCATATTCGAGAACGTGGAGGGCTTCCTGACCTCTGGGAGAGGCCGGTTCGTTCTCGACTTGCTGGAACCTCTTGTAGAAGTGGGCTACCAGATTCACCTCCGTAAGGTCAACGCCGCAAACTTCGGGGTTCCCCAGCACCGAAAGCGAGTGGTCGCAATCGGAGGGCTTGGCTGGAATCCCGGATTCCCCGAACCGACTCATCGGGCGTTCGGAGCGCCCGGAGCCCATCTCGCAGCCACCCGACGCCCACCAGCGCCCACCCTCGCGGATGCGATTGATGGGCTCCCTCTAGCCAGCTCGGAGCCTCCGGGCGATCCAATGGACCACTACTCCCGCCCTCTGGAGGGTGAGGAGTTGGAGCGGGCTAAGTTGCTCGAAGCGGGCCAGTCGATGCGCGATCTACCTGAGCGCCTGTGGCACGAGAGTTACCGTCGCCGCGCATTCCGCCGGGTCATGGACGGGATTCCATGCGACAAGCGGGGTGGTGCTCCGGCGGGTGTGCGCCGTCTCATCGGCTCCGAGCCCTCGAAGGCGATCACCGGAGGTTCTCTCCGGGACTTCCTCCACCCGACAGAGAACCGGCCCCTCACCGTGCGCGAGGCCGCGAGGATTCAGACATATCCCGACACCTTCGCATTCACCGGGGGACAGGCCGACCGAATCCAACTCGTCGGGAACAGTGTTCCGCCGCGGCTAGGCAAGGCAATCGGGGAGCACTTGATCGGTGCGATGCGAGCCGCGAAGGTTCCCTCGCACCCGGAGGGGCGGCTCCTCAGTTTCATTCCAACGCTGTCCGAAGGGAAGAGCCCGATTCTTCAAGAGGTGTGTGAACTCGTGGAATGCCGCTTTGCAATCAATGGTGCTCTCCCTTTGGAGGAGGGCGCTCTATGGCGCTGACGCAATCACAACGATCATTGATTGAGAAGGCCCGCGTTCTCGGGTCGGGCACGGAAGGCCACATGCTCTCCGACGAGGTGTGCGCCTACCTCGTAGCGGTCATCGTGTCCGATCTGGACTTAGGCGCGAAGTTCCCGGAGATTCGACTTCCGCCTCCCGGGTTCTTCTCTACGGCGGACATTGAACGGCTCACGCTCGCGGGCGTGAAGTTCGAGCCCCTCGCGGAGCGACTCTTCAGCCTTGACAGCAACGCGGATACCTACTTCGCGTGCCTCGCCAACCTCCACAAGCGCCGGTTGAAGTATCAGCGCATCCTCCGCTCGCAACCGATCCCGACGATCGACCAGGTGGGGCCGCGAGGACTCCTCCAGTTCGGCTCCCTGACCCCGCGAGCGCTGGGCGCGCTCCTGTTCTGGCGAAAGTGGCTCTACGACATTGACAACCGAGCCGCGCAGGAGACGGGCTACCTCTTCGAGCCGATCATTGCCTATGCGATTGGTGGCGCGCCGATCAGCGCGAAGCAAAGCCCGATCAAACGGGAGGGCGACGAGAAGAAGGGCCGACAGGTTGATTGCATCCGTGAGCGCCGCGCCTACGAGTTCAAGATGCGTGTAACGATTGCCGCATCCGGTCAAGGCCGATGGGGAGAGGAACTCCAGTTTCCGCGCGAATGTCGGCTCTCTGGGTTCGTACCCGTGCTCGTGGTGTTGGACCCGACTCCGAATCCCAAGTTGGCCGAGTTGACGCGGGTGTTCCTCGCGGAAAGCGGAGAGGTCTATGCCGGCGCGAAGGCTTGGGAGCATCTCGACGGGCTTGCGGGACCGACGATGGCTCACTTCCTCGAAACCTACGTCCGTGGTCCGATTGAAGCTCTCCTCGAGGAGGCATCCGACGCGCTGCCCGAACTCTCGCTCGCCATGAAAGACGGAACGATCATCGTCTCCGTTGGCGGAGAGCAGCTCGTGATTCAGCGCCAACCGGGAGGGCTGGCGCAGGACGGGGATGAGATGCCGGAGGATGCGGGTGACGTGCTCCCCGGCCCTTGACTCGTTTCCGGGTCGTCGTAGTGCGCCGCGTGCCAGTCGCAGTGGTAGTAGAACGAGCCGGTCTTCTTGAGCACGCGGGCGAGGTGCTGGCAGCGCGGCCGCATGTAGTCGATGTACGCCTGCGTGCTGGCGTGCCGATCCTCGAAGCTCCGCTTCTCCTTGGTCTCGCCCCAGAAGACCTCGTAGTTCCGGTTGCTGTTGAACGGGGGATCAATGTAGATCAGGTCTACGCATGCATCGGGCAGCTTCGCGAGTTGTTCAAGGTTGTCGCCGCAGTAGATGACGCGGGTATCAAGGAGACTGCTCGCGCGACCCGGCTTGACAGCGAGTTTTTTCGCACCTGCTGATTTGGTCCGTGCCGTGGGCGAGGCATTGGCCGCTCCATCCCCATTCGACACATCCTTGCGCCGCGTCGCCATGATCAAAGCATATCTCCGCGCTGCAGCACGCGCAATTCGCCAATGTTCATGAGTATGCCATCGCTCCCCGATGGGGTACCAACGTGCCCGTGACACTCTGGTGACGTTCCAAAGAGGAACCGCCGCACCTGTCAGCCGTACGCTAAACTCGTGCCCCTCACGTCAAGGCGAGTCGCGGGGGAAAGGTGCGCCATTGGTGGCGTGCCGCCTGCTTCGCCCGCGTGCCCTTTCCCAGGAGTGGGCCGTTATATCGCCAGGAAACCGCTATGCCATCAACTTCTGCATGCTGGGGAATCGAAGTCGGGGCCCACGCCATCAAGGCGCTGAAGCTCGAAGCCGTGGGCGATGGATCAGTCAAGCTCGCCGACTGGGCACTTATCCCCCATCCCAAGGTTCTCTCCACCCCAGGTGTTGATCCCAACGACGTGATCCGCGTTAGTTTGGGCGCTTTGGCGAACCAGGTCGATCTGGGCAAGGCTTCGATTGCGGTGAGCATCCCGGGCCACAGCAGTTTTGCGCGTTTCGCCAAGTTGCCGCCTGTCGAGCCCAAGAAAGTTGCCGAGATCATTAAGTTTGAGGCTCAGCAGCAGATCCCTTTCCCCCTCGAACAGGTAGAGTGGGATTATCAGACCTTCAAAGTTGCTGACTCCCCCGAACTCGAGGTAGGCATCTTTGCCGTCACCAAGGAACGCATCAACGAAAGAATGCAAACCCTTGACGAGGTTGGGATTGCTCCTAATTTCGTCTCATTATCCCCTATTGCGGTGTATAATGCTCTCGCCTTCGATCTCGACTTCAGTTCGAGCACCGCGGGCACCATCATCGTGGACATCGGTACCACCAGCACCGACCTGGTCATTGCCACGCCGGGCCGGATGTGGGTCCGCACCTTCCCGTTGGGCGGACATCAGTTCACCGAGGCGTTGGTGAACCAGTTCCAGTTGAGTTATCCCAAGGCCGAAAAACTCAAGCGCGAGGCCCAGGACACCAAGCATGCTCGCCAGGTCTTCCAGGCTATGCGACCCGTCTTTACAGACCTTGCCCAGGACATTCAACGCTCGATTGGCTACTTCCAAAGTCTGCATCCAGACGCACAACTCAGCCGCGTCATCGGCGTTGGTGAAACCTGGCGATTGCCCGGCCTTCGCAAGTACCTCAAGCAGCAGTTGGGCATGGATGTGTATCGCATCGAGAGTTTCAAGAAACTTGGTACGGGCGGTGGTGGCGATCTTGGTGGGGG
>CAYRPC010000035.1:18578-24694 GCA_964425995.1 uncultured Phycisphaeraceae bacterium | reverse complement strand
TTGGGTTGTATGGGTGGGGTGGAGGAGTTGCATTGAGGGTGGGCGGCATCAATCTCGGCGGGATTGATGGCAGGGGTTGATCCAAAGTTGCTACTTGCCAAGCAGCATCGAAGTCGGCTTGGGCCGACTTCGATGGCACGGGCACGGGTTGGGGCTACCTGCTGAGTGTTCTTATTGCTGTTCACTGCCCGCATGGGGTGCAGGGGCCTTCGCTGTAGACAAGGAGGAAACTATCTACATCGCAGGGATCGAAGAGGGAACCATCATTGTTGAAGTCGATGTCGTTGCAAGTGGCAGTAAGGGGGATGCAAGGACCTTCAGAATAGACAGAGAGGAAGGCATCGACATCGGTGGGGTCGAAGAGGGCTCCATCGTTGTTGAAGTCGATTGAGTCGCAGAACGAACCGCCGCAGTTCCGATCAGGTAGAATCAAATCCCAAGTTTGACCATTGCGATACGTTCCATTTGTTACTGAACTGCCACCATGATGGACGATAGCTTTTCGTGACCGATCATACGCTGCTCCACCATAAACGAGTCCAACAGGCTGGAGTTCATCATCAATCAAGATGCGATCCCAATGCGTTCCGTCCCACTCCCATACATCCCGATACGGACGTGATGCGTATAAGCCATTGTCATCTAAACTGCCATTGGTGTTGGTAACACCGCCAAACATGATCGTCGTACGTCGATCTGAGTCGTAAACAAGCTTCGGACGGAGTCGAGCAGGCGGATTGCCATTAACAGGTGTGCGATTCGACCATGCAGTTCCGTTCCATTCCCAAGTCGAGTTGTCATACTGATTTGTAGATCCTACTCGCCCTGCAAAGAGGACAATAACTCCACGGTTCTCATCAAAGGCCATACTCGATCCATTTCGTAATCCAGGATTTGGTCCCGATAGGCCAACTTGATTCCACTGACCAGAAGTTACATCGTAGATCCATGAAGAACCAATTCTATTTCCAGCATCATCGATTCCACCGTGTACTACTAATTGGTTTCGAAGTCTATCAAAGGCTGACGCATGATCGTATCGAGCTCCTGGCAACTGAGGTCCAAAGTCTGTCCAAGTCATAGTATTGAGATTGAGCTGCCAAAGTCGTGATGTTGCTGTGCTGTCACCACTTCCGATCGCCCCACCATATAATAGTGCATATCTGCGAGCAGGATCGTACACAAGAGAGTGAAACGAACGCGTGCCAGGTGATCCAGAACTTGTAGGACTTGACCATATAGTACCGTCAAAAGTTAACGTATTAGCGCCAAACTGTTGAACTATTCCAGGTCGAGTTACAAGCGCTCCACCCTGTGCGACGCAACGCAGACCAATCTCGTCATAGCACATGCCAAACAAGTCACGAGGACCAAATGTAGTTCGAGACCATACTGTTGACCAGGTGTTTTCTGCACCATTAAACGAGAGTAAGTCACGTTGAGGTGTAGCTGAATTTAGTATCCCACCTGATAAGAGTATTCTCTGATTCAAAGAATCATATGCAATTGAGTGCTGATCACGACCTCCCACAGGAATTAGGGCTCTTTGAAGCCATGAAGTTCCATTATATTCCCATGTGCTTCGACTTGCTTCGCCGCCACAAAGAACTATAACGGCCCGGCTCACATCGTAAGTAACTGCTGGGTTCGCGCGAGCATTAGGCACAAGTCCGGAAAAACTACGCAGTGCCCAAGTTCCAGCAACACCATCCCATTCCGCAAGGGAAACTGCAGTTGTACCTTCTCCAATCAGTACCGTACGCTGTCGCGATGCGTCATAAGCCATAGCGTAGCCAATTTGCGGACCGGGATTCACCGCTGAGGAGCGAGCCAGCCAGTTCGGCGAAGTGGCAGACCTTTCAAGAACGTCTACTGCTCCAGCAAGTCCAGAGTTAAGTCCGCCATACAGCACAATTGTATTTCTTGCTGAATCATACGACATGCTGTGCCCCGATCTTGGCTGAGGCAATGGACTACCCTGAGTCCATATATCTGTAGCTACGTCGTACTCCCATACTTCAGCTAATGTTGTGCCTAAGTAGTTTCCTCCAGTCAATACTATTCGCTGCCGAGATATATCGTAAACCATGGCATGGTCGCCCCTTCTAGTCGGAGAAACAGGCGATTGAGTTCTAGTCCAGATTCCACTAGCGAGGCCATACTCCCAAGTGTCAGACTCTCCAGTATTACCACCGAAGAGAACCATAACGTTGCGATCTGTATCGACTGCTATAGCGTGTCTCCAGCGTCCAGAGGGAGCGCTCGAGTCGCGTTCTTCCCAACGACCTTCGCACGATGTACTCACTGGAGTGGAATCGAGAACGACAGTATCGAGATCATTTGTCTCAGAACCATTGACACTCTCAGCACGTATATGCCATTGTTGGACGTCCGTTAGAGTTGTACGAATTTGCTGCTCCGTCGCGAAAGGACCGGTGCAGTTCCCTACTCGCCAATACCCAGGAAGCAATGGAACTCGAGTTTCACCCCATGAATCGCGGCTAGAATTTATCGCATCCGCTATCAGCGTTAGACCTCCACCTTGCAGATAAACATCGTCCAATGCATAAAACAAGTTGTTGTTTGTAGTCGACAACCTCTGTTCGAATCGGATAGATCCTCCGAAGAGTGCCGAAAGATTTCCGCGGAATGCTGCAGGAGCCCGCCAAAATGAAGTATTTGTTAACTCTGGTGTCCGAAGAAAACCGCCGGGCGATCCGCCCGAAGTGTTCCAAGTAACTGTGCCCGAAACTGGATTAAGGAGAGTGCCGCAGATAGTACTAAATCTTACAATACTCCAACCTTCAGTGTCAGTATCAAACGTGCTCTGTGCGATAATTGGTTGACTAAAAGCGCATGACGCAGAAAATCCGATTGCGGCCACTGCGCATGCGATAACTTTGACCCGATCAAGAATTGTCCTATTCACCTTTGCATCTCCCGTCGAAAAGCACCACCTATACGGAGGTGCGCCTATGCACGTATGCCCCACACGGAACACCTAATGCTTGCCTGAATATACCAGAGTTCCTATGTTCACGCAAGCGATTCCACTCGATAGTTTTTTTATTTTTTTTAGCCTATACAAATCCTGCACTTGCATGAAGATGATCCTCGGGCGACCGGACAACCCATCAATTGTGAATGGCTCATTCTGAGCAATTGGGTAACAACGATCGATTCTCTACATAAAAAAGCCCCGCGGCAGCCGCAGGGCTCTGTTCATGGAATCATGACATCTACCAGTTTCTGAGTAAAACGTGCACGTGGCCTGCAAGTTACTCACAGATTCTTGCCGGAAGCCTGCTCATCCCTTAAACCCACTCTTGAAGGTCTTGATCCCTGCTTCGAGTTTCTTTTCGAGGTCTCCGTCGATTGCCTTCTTCTGGTCGAGTTCGTCGTACGTCGCCTTGCCCTGGCCTTTGAAGTAGTTCAGCAGGCCATCTTCGAACGCGCGGACGCTGGCGACGGGGATGTCATCCATGAATCCCTTGGTGCCGGCGAAGATTGACAGGACTTGATCCGTCACCACGAAGGGTGTGTACTGGCCCTGCTTGAGCAACTCCACAAAGCGGCGGCCGCGGTCGAGTTGGCGCTGGGTTGCCTTGTCGAGTTCGGTGCCAAGTTGTGCGAAGGCTTCGAGTTCGCGGGCTGCTGCAAGGTCAAGCCGCAGTGAGCCGGCGATCTTCTTCATGGCCTTTACCTGGGCGTTGCCACCCACGCGGCTGACCGAAATACCGACGTTGACAGCGGGGCGCACGCCGCTGAAGAAGAGTTCGGGTTCGAGGTAGATCTGGCCATCGGTGATGGAGATCACGTTGGTGGGGATATAGGCGCTGACGTCGCCTTCCTGGGTTTCGATGATGGGCAGCGACGTGATGGAGCCGGCGCCGTTCTCATCGCTGAGTTTGGTGGCGCGTTCGAGCAGGCGGCTGTGGAGATAGAAGACGTCGCCCGGATAGGCCTCGCGGCCCGGCGGGCGGCGGAGCAGCAGCGACATCTGGCGATATGCGACGGCCTGCTTGCTCAAGTCGTCGTAGATGCAGAGGGCGTGCTTGGGCATGGGCTTGCCAGTGCTGAGCATCTGGCCCGGCTGCTTGCCGGTCCACATGAAGTATTCAGCCATGGCTGTGCCCGAGTATGGAGCGATGTACTGCATGGGGGCGGGGGCGCTGCTGCTGGCATTGACGATGATGGTGTAGTCCATCGCGCCGTTCTTGCGAAGGGTCTCGACGACGCCCGCGACGGTGGATTCCTTCTGGCCCACTGCGACGTAGATGCAGACCATCGCGTCCTTGGTGCCCCAGAACTGCTTCTGGTTGATGATGGCGTCGATGGCGATGGCCGTCTTGCCGGTCTTGCGGTCGCCGATGATCAGCTCGCGCTGGCCCCGGCCGATGGGAATCATGCTGTCCACGCTCTTGATGCCGGTCTGCATGGGCTCGTGTACTGGCTGACGCTCGGCGATGCCGGGGGCGATGATGTCAACCTTGCGGAACTCGGTGGCATTGACAGGCCCGACGTTGTCGATGGGAGCGCCCAGCGGATCGACGACGCGCCCCAGCAGGGCTTCGCCGACGGGCACCTGGAGGAGACGGCCCGTGGCCTTGACGGTGTCGCCTTCCTTGATCTTGAGGTAATCGCCATAGACCACTGCGCCGACGGTGTCGACTTCGAGGTTGAAGACCTGGCCCATCACTTCGCCATCGCTGGTCTGGAAGGCGAGCAGTTCGCCGGCCATGGCCTTGGAAAGACCATAGATGCGGGCGATGCCGTCACCGACCTCCACCACACGACCAACCTCGGAGACTTCGAGGGCGGACCCGAAGTTGGCGATTTCCTGCTGAATGACGGACGCGATTTCGTCGGTGCGGATTTTCACGGTTTCGATTCCTCTGAGTAGCCAACGGACCCCAGACGCGAGCGTGTGCGAACGCCAAACAACGCCCGATCAGACCAAGTTGGTGACCAGCGGCGTGGGGCGGCAAGGGTAGACGGGCAACAGAAGATTTTCCGCCCGCCAGGGGTAAAGGCCAATCCGAACAGGAACCCGTCGATGAGTTCAATGGACGCCGACTTGCAACTGATCAACTAGCCAAATCTACAGCCCGCACGTATCTCCCGCTCCTACAGCCCTTCTGCCAATTGGAAATTTGCGTCTGTGCATCATGCGACCATCTTGAGGTCCGTCCACTTCGCGTCGGTATTGGCAACTCTCGCCGCCGCTGCCAACGCCGCCACCGCTGCCGCCCGCGCTGACTTTGATCTACTGAATGCTCTGGCAGACAAACTCCGGTGGACCGACGACTCAGCAGTCGATGTCGCCTTGCTCGGTCCGCTCTGGCCACCGGGTGAAGAGCTCGAGTGGGCCAATCAATCGCCCAAGGACACTGATATCGCCGGGCTTGAAGTCACATATACCGTTCCTGATGACATGAGCGATGAGGAAGCTATCACGCTCATGGCCAAAGCTCCTATCTTCACATAAATATGCGCTGGTTTCCACTCGCCACACAGAACAGCCCGTGGTACGATTTAATTACAGGCATCGGCCCGGAGTAGGTGCCAATGAAGAACCCCGCGAAAAACCCGTTACTTTCTTTGTTTCAGGCCATGACTTGGGCAAGCGAACCTATGACCTAGAAGACAATTCCCATGACCTAGGCGAGCCAAGGCATGAGAACGTTGCGCGAGGTCATGGGGTGGAAGACGATTGACACGACTTCCAGGAGAGTTTCCATGAACACGAAAGCCCAATCCATGACCACAACACCGAAGCCCATGCCCTTCGCAACCATCTTCTCGGCCGCAAAGGCCCCACGCTGGCTTGCCGCATTGGGCATCGTCTTGGCAACGGCCTGGCCCGCGCTGGCCCAGTGCCCGACGAACTTCGCCCTGGCTGCGAACTTCGCGGCGGGCACCAATCCGGAATCCGTGGCCGTGGGCGACTTCAACGGCGACGGCAGGCCTGACCTCGCAGTGGCCAACGTCAACAACGGTGCCGCGGGCTCCGTGTCCATCCTGCTGGGCACGGGCACGGGCGCCTTCGGCGCGGCGACGAACTTCCTGGTGGGCACCAACCCGTTGTCCGTGGCCGCAGCGGACTTCAACGGCGA
>CAYRPC010000035.1:0-18478 GCA_964425995.1 uncultured Phycisphaeraceae bacterium | reverse complement strand
TCCGTGGCCGCAGCGGACTTCAACGGCGATGGCAGTCCCGACCTCGCCGTGGCGAGCGCCAACAGCAACAACGTCTCCATCCTGCTGGGCACGGGCACGGGCACCTTCGGCGCGACGACGAACTTCGCGGTGGGCAGCTTCCCATACTCCGTGGTCGCAGCGGACTTCAACGGCGACGGCAGGCCCGACCTGGCCGTGGCGAACTTCATCAGCAACAACGTCTCCATCCTGCTGGGCACGGGCACGGGCACCTTCGGCGCAGCGACCAACCTCGCGGTGGGCACCGCCCCGGTCTCCGTGGCCGTGCGGGATTTCAACGGCGACGGCCGTCCCGACCTCTCCGTGGCGAACAACGACAGCAACAACGTCTCCATCCTGCTGGGCACGGGCACGGGCTCCTTCGGCGCGGCGACCAACTTCGCGGTGGGCAACACCCCGATCTTCGTGGCCGTTGGGGACTTCAACGGCGATGGCAAGCCCGACCTCTCAGTGGCGAACGAGGGCAGCAACAACGTCTCGGTCCTTCTGAACACAACGCCGAACGCGGTGGTGTCTGAGCAGCCCGCGCCGGTCTCAGTATGCCCCTCCGGCACCGCCAACTTCTCCATCACGGCCTCGGGCACCACGCCGGCTTACCAGTGGCAATGGCAACCCGCAGGCCCCGACACCGACTGGGCTGCTCTCATTGACGGCATCAACGCCGACACCCAAGGCACACCCGCGTTCGATGTCTCGGGGGCCACCACGCCCAACGTCGGCGTCCGCTCCATCCGGGGCCTGGGCGGCAACTTCCGCTGCATCGTCACCAACGCCTGCGGCAGCGTGACCAGTAACGCGGCCACGCTGACAATCGAAGTTTGTTGCGACTCCATTGACTTCAACAACGACACGAGTTTTTTTGACCCCACGGATATCGAAGCGTTCCTGAGCGTTTTCAGCGAAGGTCCGTGTGTTCCCGAGATAGCGACCTGCAACGACATCGACTTCAACAACGATGGCGGACTCTTCGATCCCTGCGATGTGGGCAGTTTCCTGCGCGTCTACAGCGAAGGACCATGCACGCCTTGCGGACAGTGAGTCGCTTGTGGATGCAGGGCTGGTATTGGCCAGGTGGCATGAAGTTTGGGCATGAAGTTGGACATGACCTTGGCATCGGTTGATAAGCACAATCAGGTGCGCAGTCTGATACTTCGTGCGTTTTTTTGGCTTAAAGATTGACCGCTCCGGCGTGATTTCTCGCTCTTTGGAGTATGAACCATCTGCTCCAACGCCTAGCGATCGTCACAAAAATCGTCACCATTCTCGCCGCATCGCACATGGCGGGTATCGCAATGGGACAGGCGACCATGGTGGGCCCAACGCCTTACCTGTGCTTCTCGGATAGTCCGTTCTCCGCAGGGAGTTACACGTATTCCTACCTCGAAACCTTCGAGGATCACCTGTTCAATGTGCCTGGCGTCACTGTCAATCAAGGGGGGCCCACGAGCGTGGTCTTTGGACCATCGATCCACGACTCGGTCGACTGTGATGATGGAGTCATCGACGGTTCGGGGTTGCTTGGCGATTCATTCTTTGGCAGTGGTCCAGCGGGCGTGAGGTTTACATTCGATGCGGCAATACTGGGATCGCTGCCCACTCGTGCCGGAATCGTCTGGACCGATGGCGGCGCGGGGTCGTTGGTGACGTTTCAAGTTTTCGACGCGAATGGCGCGCTGATCGGCACAATCTCAGCAACCATTGGCGACAATTCCAACAACGGCACCACCGAGGAGGACCGCTTCCATGGCGCGATTTACTCCCAGGGGATCGGCGCAATCAGCATCAGCAATTCGAGCGGCGGCATCGAAGTCGATCACTTGCAGTATGCCGGCAACGTGGTCGATAGTTGCGACTCCATCGACTTCAACAACGACACGAGTTTTTTTGACCCCACGGATATCGAAGCGTTCCTGAGCGTTTTCAGCGAAGGTCCGTGTGTTCCCGAGATAGCGACCTGCAACGACATCGACTTCAACAACGATGGCGGACTCTTCGATCCCTGCGATGTGGGCAGTTTCCTGCGCGTCTACAGCGAAGGGCCATGCACGCCCTGCGGGCAATAGCAGCCGCGCAGGATCAGATGGCTGGTGGTACGGTCGCTCTCTTGGATTACCGTCGGGTTTGGCTGCCAATGGCACACTTGTGGTTCCGGGCTATCAGGTCGACCTGATGCGATGTTGGGCGTTGCCGCTAACGAGAGTGCGGGTCGCGCGAAGACTGGACATCATGGGAATTGAGATGAACGAGCAAGAGGGCGTGGAAGTTGGGTCCGGCAGTGGGCAGAGCAGTGGGCCCAGTGCTGGGCTGAGCTCGGCATCGGGCACAGGTCCTGTGGGCGAGGGCGAACGGATCGGCTCGATGGATTCGGCCCGGGGCTTTGCGCTGCTGGGCATCCTGCTTGTCAACATGGACTTCTTCAGCGAGCCCTTGTGGCGCGCGATCGAGCTTGGGCCCAAGCAGGGAGCGACGGGGCTGGATTGGATTGCCGGGTTCATGGTCGGCTCGTTCTGCGAAGGAAAGTTTTTCACGCTCTTTTCCCTGCTCTTTGGCATGGGGCTGACGATTCAGTTCCTCCGCGCCACGCAGCGGGGCGAGCGATTTGGAGCCCGCGGGGTTCGGCGGTTGCTCTTCCTGCTGGGTCTGGGTCTGATGCATGCGCTGCTGCTCTGGTATGGCGACATTCTGTTCTTCTACGCGATCTGCGGGCTGGTGCTGCTCGCGTGCATCAAGTGGAAGGCTCGCTCTCTGGGAATTTTGGCCGGCGTGTTGCTGAGTATCAGCATGGTCTTCTCGGGCGGGTTTGGTGCCTTCTCGGCCATGGGGGCCAAGGCGAGGGCAGAGACAGCAGCCAAGGCGGTCCAGGACACTTCGGCGATGGCGGCTTTGCCCGAGTCCGGCGCAGCAGAGCCAATCTCGCTTAAGCCATGGGACGACACAACCAAGGCACCGTTCGAGCGATTGATGGCGGCGTGGAAGGAGAACAAGCACACCGACCCTGCCCAATCGACGCTGTGGCGCGATATGGAAATACAGGCGTATCGAGAAGGACCCGCGAGCAGCGCGTTCGCGTTTCGGGCGATGACATGGGCAATTTTTCAGATCATCGCGACCGTCGCGGGATTTTCGATCATGATCCTGGGGATGTTCGCGCTGGGTGCTTCGTTGCTCAAGGCTGGCTTGTTTGAGAAGCGACGCGAAACATGGTGGCCTCGGATGGCGGCATTTGGCCTTGGACTGGGGCTGCCCTTGGGCGCTGTGGCGGTCTGGATGACATCGCACAAGACCGATCCTCTGCTGGCAGGGCTGGGCACGACGCTGAATGTGATCGCGGGCATACTGGTGTCGATCGGCACGATCGGCCTCGTGACCCTGATTGTTCACAAGGGGCTCTTCAAACCCCTGACCAACGCGCTCGCCAATGCAGGGCGGATGGCCATGACCAACTATCTCACGCAGTCGCTGGTCGCGACGTTTATTTTTTACTGGTGGGGCCTGGGCAAGTTTGGTACATTTGGCGATGCGCACAAGGCCGCGTTTGCGGTTGGACTTTGGACGTGCCAACTGGTGCTGAGCACGCTGTGGCTCTCCAAGTTTCGCATGGGGCCGATGGAGTGGCTGTGGCGCTGTGCAACGTATCTGAAGGCGCAGCCGTTCCTGCGGTAAAATGCAACGCAGCAGCGCTAGTTTCGGTGTACTTCGACCCAGCACGTGTCCATATGGCGGACGATCTTGCCCGTGGTCAGGTAAATTACCTGCTCGGCAATATTCGTACAGTGGTCGGCGATGACCTCGCACATGTGGGCAACCTCGTGCAGGTGGAAGGCAAAGTCGACGGTGATCTGGCCCTTGGCCACCTTCAACTCGGCTTCCTTGACCAGCGCGCCCTTGAAGGCCCAAACAGCGTGCTGGCTCTGGAGCACGATGTTGGCAAGTTGTGGATCGCTGCGTTCGAGTGATTGATGCGTATCGCGGACAATGCCCACAATGCTGTTGGCGAGCACGCGGAACGTATCGGGGAAAGGGGTTTGGATTTTCTCGAGCGCGGGCACGAGTTCGGCAATATCCACACCTACATCCGCGATCCGTTCAAGTTCGTTGTTGGCCTTGACAATCGTCAGAATCTCGCGCAGGTCGCGCTCGTCAAGCTCGGCTCCGGCTCGCGTCGCTTCGGTGAGCAGCGCGACCGCCGCCTGTTCTATCGCGACATCCGCGGCGTCGATGGGATCATCGCTGGCGATGGCCTGCTTCGCGATTTCGCCACGCCGATCAAAGAGCGAAGCCAGTGAAGCCTCAACTTGAGCCTGGACGCGCTTGCCTTGAGCGACTAAATCGCCATGGAGGGCCGCGCTGCGCTGCGAAAAAGTTTCCTTTGACGTTGGCATGCCGGAGGAAGCCTACGCATGCTCCCAGCGTGTCATCGTGATCCCATGATGATCCAATCGTCGATCATCAGTCGTGACGCAGGGCGACGATGGGGTCCTGGGCCGCGGCCTTGCGGGCGGGATAGATACCGAAGACCAAGCCCGTCAGCACGGCAACGGTAAAACTCAGGAGGATCGACCACAGCGTGACGTGCGTGGGCAGGTTGGTGCCCTGACTGACCATGCCGCCCAGGAAGGGGAGGTTTGGAAGTTTGGCCACCAGCCAGCCCACCAGCAGCGAAAGCCCGACGCCGATGCCCACGCCGATTATGCCGCCCGCGGTGCTGAGCACGCCGGTCTCGACCAGGAACTGGCTGAGAATGTTCTTCTTGGTAGCGCCCAGTGCGCGACGGATGCCGATCTCTCTGGTGCGCTCGGTCACGCTGGCGAGCATGATGTTCATGATGCCGATGCCGCCAACCAGCAGGGCAATACCGGCAATCGAGCCGAAGACCATCTGATACGTGATGGCCTGCTTGCGAGCGTTCTCCAGCAGTTCATAGGGAACAAACAAGCCCACATCGGTCAAGGCCGAGCGGCGCACTTCGAGTATGCGGCGCAAACGATCGGCATCTCCCAGCACCGTGTCGCGGGATGTGCTGGTCAGAATCACCTCATTGATCTGCACTTCCTCGGCCTGGAACGAGCCGGCCTGGCGGCGGAAGACGGCATCGCCAAAGGTCTCCCGCGCTGTGGTCAGCGGAATGTGGATGTCCATGTTGAGGTCGCGACCCACCAGCGAAGCGCCCGCACCGCCCGCAAAGCCCACGCGGCGCAGCACGCCCACGACCTTGAAGATGCGTTGGTCGATCCGCAGGGTTTCGCCGATGGGGTCTTCAAGCGGAAACATCTGCTCTGCTACCGCATCGCCAATCACGCACACCAACTCGCGCCCATCCATGTCCGCTTCGGTCAGGTATCGCCCGCGGGCGGTGCCCAGGTTGATGGCGTTGATGAGTTCTGGGGTTGTGCCCCATGCCTGGCTGGTGATTCGCTTCTCGTTGCGAAGAATCTGTCCACCCACCGACTTGAGCGGGACGATGCGTTCGACTTCTGGAAAATTTGCACGAACATTTTCGAGGTCCTGACGGGTGAGGCCAAATCGACTGACGAACGAGCGTTGATTGCCGCCCTGCTGTACCGCAGTCTCTGGAGGCTTCTGAGATCGCACGATGATGTTGCGTGCGCCGAGTTGCTCGATCTGATCCATCGCCGCACGCTTGGCGCCCTCGCCCAGGCTGCTCATGACAATTACGCTGGCGACGCCCAGGATGATGCCCAGCGCAGTGAGGATGCTGCGAAGCATGTGGAGGCGAAGGCTGGTGAGGCCGAGTTTGATGGTTTCAAGGAGGAAAGTCATGTGGGGAGTAAGCGTAGTGGAAAGCTGGCGTAGTGGATTGCGAGCGTAATGGAAAACAAGGGCGAGCAACACGAACGGAACCTGTTCGTGTGTACGTGCTCATCAGTACACAGTTAGCCCCAATGCCAGCCAGGGTTCGTGGAATCCTGTGTGAATAATCTCTCTCAATGGCTACGCCGATACCACCGCCAATCGATCCGAACCGAGGCCCCAATGCTGATGCTCCCAGCGATACTGAGATACTCGATCTTGTCGCTCAGTTGCTCGACCTGCTGCCTGACTTTTTTTATGTCCATGATGAGGACATGGTCTTTCGCTATGCCAATACCCGGGCAGTCGAATACTTCAAGCGTGCTTCTCGCGAGGACCTGATCGGTCAAAGGCTCGTCGATGTCGATCCGGATAAGGCCCAGGCAGCGTTGTACTCCAGGATTTGTCAGGAGATCATGCGCGAGGGCAAGCCACGCCTCACCGAAAACTTGTCCTACACCCGGAAGGACGGCACGCCCGGCTGGCTCCGCCAGTATGACATCCCCTTTGTCAATACCAGGAACGGCAAGACGATGCTCATGGGCATCTCACGCGACGTGACGTCCGAACGCGAACTCCAGGACCAGCGCGTCCACGCCGCTCGACTCGAAGAAGAACTCAACATCGCCCGCATGATCCAAAAGTCGCTCACCCCACCTCAGGGAGAGGTGATGCGGGGGTTGGATGTTGCGGGCTACAGCGAGCCGGCGCAGTATGCCGGAGGAGACTTTTATGACTGGGGCAGCGGGCGCAATGGAGAGTTTGTCTGCGGGATAGGCGACGCGACCGGGCACGGCGTGGGTCCGGCGTTGCTCGCTGCTTCATGCCGTGCCTATGCGAGGGTGCTGCTCAACGCTTTCAGTCTGCCCGAAGCCATGGCCAAACTCAATCGCCTGATGTGCCGGGATACCACCGAGGGTCGGTTCATCACCTTCGCCGCCGCGACGGTGGAGCCAGAAACCTATAAAGTGCAGTTGCTGTCCGCGGGTCATGGCCCGGTCTACATCCTTCGCCGCACTGGATTGATCGAAGAACTCGCGGTCGCGCTGCCGCCACTTGGAATCATCGCCGATGGAGACAAAGCCCTGGTGGATCATGCCACGCTTGCAAAGGGCGATGCGCTGATTCTTGTGAGCGATGGGGTCTATGAAGCGCACGACCCGGACGGGCACCTCATGGGCACCAAGCGTTTGCGCGAAGTGTTGTCGCGCAAGGCGGGTGCGACTGCGAGTGAGATTGTCGATCAAGTGCGACAGGCGGTTGCGGAGCATGCGAGGATGGAGCCATCAAAGGACGACACGACCGTGCTGGTGGTCGCCCGTGCGTAAGCCGGCGGACTTCACGATCCAGCCGATCTCACGATGTTGATACGTTCGTCACCATCCCTTGCTTGCAAGTGACCGACAGGGTTGTGCGCTGTGACTTCTCCGACTTGTTGGCAAAGATCAGGAAGACCGCACCAGCCTTTCGTTCGGTCCTAGTCGCCACCCAGGAATGCATCACGCCGTCGGACAACTGCGTGGTTGTCGTCGCTGGCCCAAGCAGTTGCAGCACGGATTCTTCTGTGGTTTCACCCGGCTTGATCGAGGCGATCTCGGCGGGGCTGACCTCTCGTCCCACAATGTCGGTCTTGCTTCCGCCCGTGATCAGACAGCCTGAAAAAACGCTTGATACTGCTAAAAGTCCCACTATTCCAACGCTCGTGATCCATCGCATGAAAGTCCTCCTCGCCGAAGCTAGCGTTTACTACGTTGATCTCGGTCACGTCGTTACGCATGACGCGCGAACAGCCGATGAACTCTTTGACCTCTCAAGTATTCGGCAATGCTTGCGCGTCGATATAATGCCGCCGCACCATGTCAAGCACGCACCAATTCGCCGCGATCGTCTCGGTTGGAGACGAACTCGTGTTGGGCCAGACGCTGGACACCAACGCGCGTTGGCTTGCGCAGCGTCTGACCGATGCCGGGCTCGTGACGCTCGAACATGTGACCGTGCCCGATGATCTGGATGCGCAGGTCCAGGCGTTTGCTCGTCTTGCTGCAAGTGCGGACGTCATCGTCTGCTCGGGCGGGCTGGGGCCCACTTCGGATGACTTGACCCGCCAAGTCCTCGCTCGTGCCATGGGCGATGCGCTGGTCGAAGATCCTATTGCGCTGGCTCAGGTCGAGGCTTTCTACACCGCGAGGGGTAGGACTATTTCCGCCATGAATCGCGTGCAGGCGATGAGGCCCGCAAGCGGTTCGACCATACCAAACCACAACGGGACTGCTCCGGGCCTGCAAGGACTGATCAGAACTCCCGCGGGTGTCGCTGGGCCCGAGCGAAGGTGCGATGTTTTCTGCCTGCCGGGACCACCCCGTGAAATGTTCCCGATGTTCGAGCAGCATGTGCTGCCCCGCTTTCGACTGACAGCCGGGCGCACGGTGCGCACCAGAGTGCTGCACACCTTCGGTCTTGCGGAGAGTGACCTGGCCCAGCGTTTGGGCACGCTGATGGACCGCGATGCGCTCTTGAAGGGGCAACCGATGGTCGGCACGACCGCCTCGGGAGGCGTCGTGAGTGTGCGCCTGCGCTACGAAGGCTCCGCGACGCCCGAGCATGCGTCCAGCCTGCTCGACGACTGCGAACGACAGGTTCGCGATGGTGCGGGGGTGTATCTCTTTGGCACGGGCAACGACACGCTCGCGTCGGTCGTGCTCTCGCTGCTGCGTCAGGCTTCTCAGAATCTGGGCACTGTTGAGAGTTGCACGGGCGGATTGCTCAGTGCCTCACTCACCGATATCCCGGGCTCTTCCGCATGCTTCGGTGGCGGCTTGATCACGTATTCCAATGCTCTGAAGACGCAACTGGTCGGTGTGCCCGAGCAGCAGTTGGGGCCAGGCGGCCCGGGAGCCGTCAGTAGCGAAACCGCGCGGGCCATGGCGGTTGGAGGGCTGCGCACGCTGGGCACCGATCATGCCATCGCCATCACTGGCATCGCGGGCCCAGATGGCGCGATGCCCAACAAGCCGGTTGGACTTGTGTGGATTGCCCGCGCCAGTACGACCAGTCGCAGTAACACCGGTAATCCCGATGTCGACTGCCGACCTTTTATGATGACAGGCGATCGCGCAAGCGTCCGCGAATGGGCCGCCAAGACCGCGCTCGCCATGCTGTGGCAGCACCTTGCCGGTGTGCCTGCAATGAAACTGCTGCGCCAGGTCTGAGCGTGTGCCACGTTCTGTGACAAGCCACGCACGAATTCACGCAAAATCGCCGCTAACCTTGGGCATGAAACTTCTCATCGGTCTGATTGTGGCGTTCGTCATTGGCGGTGCGTGCCGATGGTTTAATATCCCCGCTCCTGCTCCGCCCGCCCTGCAGGGAGCACTCCTGGTGGTTGCGATGACGAGCGGCTACATGATCGCTGACAATTACAAGAAAGTCTCGCAGGCGACTCCTACGCCAGTGCTTTCAGTGCCAGAAAAAAACGCGCCCTCAGACACATCGCCCGTTCCCATCACGGGCACAGGGCCCGACAATGGCGAATGAAAGAGTCAGATTGGAAAGCAAAATCGAGCCAGGTTGTCCAAGCCAACTCGACCCATCTGCTTTCAATCTGCCCGCCAGAACAGACCAGTACGCTGCCCGTAATCTTGCCCCTGATCTTGCCGATCAAGAAGTGCCCGACGAATTTCAACGATTCCGGTCTAAGAAATGAGCAGAGGACGGCATGAGTCAGGCGCTCAGGGCAGCGAAAACCGCTTGGTGATATCCCCATACGCATCAATCCGACGATCACGCAGGAAGGGCCAGTGAGTGCGCGCGAACTCAACCTTTGCCAGGTCGCAGTCCACGATGCACACCTCTTGCTCCTTGATGCTCGCGCGATGTACGACTTGTCCGTTGGGCTGGGCCACAAAGCTCTGCCCCCAGAACTCCAGGCCATCCTTGCTCACGGGCTTGCCATCTGGCCCTGCAACCAACTCATGCCCGACGCGGTTGGGCGCGCAGACATAGCAACCGTTCGCCACCGCGTGCGCTCGCATTGACAACTCCCAACTGTCATGCTGCGCGATGCCATACTCGTCCTTTTCGCCTGGGTGCCAGCCGATCGCCGTCGGAAAAAACAGAATCTCGGCCCCCTGCATCGCCGTCAGGCGTGCGCCTTCGGGGAACCATTGGTCCCAGCAAATTAGTACGCCGATGGTCGCGTGCCGGGTCTTCCAGGCGCGAAAGCCAAGGTCCCCAGGAGTGAAGTAAAACTTCTCGTAGAAGAGCGGATCATCAGGAATATGCATCTTGCGATACATGCCCATGAACGATCCATCCGCGTCGATGATCGCCGCTGTGTTGTGGTACAGCCCGCTGGCCCGCTTCTCAAAGAGCGACGCGACGATTGCCATATTGTACTTTTTCGCCACCTTTGCGAGTGCATCCGTGCTGGGCCCGGGAATGCTCTCGGCATAGGCGAAGAAGCGATGGTCCTCTGCCTGGCAGAAGTACTTGCTGGTGAAGAGTTCCTGCGTGCAGAAGACCTTGGTCCCCTGCTTGCCAGCCGCTTCCGCAAGTTGCACTTGCTTGGCCCGATTGACCCTGGGATCATCCTCGCAGGCAAACTGCGAGAAGCCGATGGGGATGATCGAAGACGATGCCTTGGTCGCAGAACGCTTGGCCACGCGGAACTCCTTGAAACTCCTTGGTGCTTCTGATGCTTCTTGACCGTGCTCGATGCTGGTCAATGCTGCTTAATCACCGCCGGACTTGTCAGGATACCCCCGCGATGAGCGAAACAAAGTCACAACAAGGCAGAGTCACAACAACGCAAAGTCAAAGTAACGCAGCGTCACAACGACCCCGCCTCAGAACGTCGCAGCATCGCATGAAACGCCCCGTCGCGGTACGCCGTCCCGGCCTCGCCCGGCAGGCCACCAGGCAATATCTTGTCCTGCGTTAGCAGCGTCAATCCCAGTTCCTGCACCGCTCGAACCGCGATGTCCTCATCCTCCGCCCGCTCGATGCTGCATGTGGAATAGAGCAATATGCCGCCCGCCCGCACCAGTTTCGCGCCTCGCTGCACGATCTCCCACTGCAGGGCCGTCAGACGCTTCATCTGCTCTGTCATCAGGCGATATACCGCTTCGGGCCTTCGCGCCAGCACGCCCGCGTTGGAGCAAGGCACATCCAGCAGCACGATATCGGCCTTGCCCGCCAGCCCGTCGCAGGATGCGATGTCCCAGACCTCGACATTGCCCATCCCCCGCGTTGGTTCGGCGATCATGCCACGCAGGACATTGAGCCTGTCGGTGTCCACATCCGTCGCCACCACCTTCGCGTTGGGAAATGTCCGGGCGAGTTGGCGCGTTTTCGTGCCCTGCCCCGCGCACAAGTCGACGATCAGCCCTGGTCCGGCTTCCCCAAACAACTCGCCCGCCCGGGCCGCAATCGCACGCACCGCCCGCGTGCTGCTCGCGTCCTGGACGAAGGCACCGGGCAACTGTCCCAGCACTCCAGCCAATTCCACGCCGCTTACTCCCAGCACATGACAGCCCGCCTCCTCATGCTGGACCAGCATCGCGTGCGCCGTGACTTCGAACGACGTGTTGAGCACGATGGGCGGCTCGACCAGTTTGTGCAGCGCAAGGTTTCGCGCCGCCTCCATTCCAAACTCCGTGACCCATCCTTCGAGCAACGGCTTGGGCACGCTGGTTGCAATTGCAAGTCGTGATAGACTCTCTTCGGGCAGCACCTCACGCACGAAACGCACCGCGCTCCCATCCGAGAGCGGCACCGCATCGCGACGATCATCCCACGCTGGTATTCGCTGGAGCCCCGTGGTTGCATCCAGCCCTGCCAGCCTTGCCAAGCCCCGCAGCCCAGCGTTGACCAATCCAGTCGCCCGTGCCATCGTCCCTGACTTGACGATCTCGACGGTTTCATCGATCGCCGCATAGACCGGCACCCGATCCAGAAACAGCAACTGGGCCCCGCCCAGCAGCAGCGCCGCCCGAGGTGATTCGTCAAGTTCTCGCCACGGGCGCGCAAGAATCGTCTCGAATAGATAGGCCAATGTTCCCCAGCGCCGGATCGCGGCTTCGTACATCGCGAGCGCAAGCGCACCATCGCGGGCATCCAGTCCGACCAGTTCTGGCCGCAAGGGGGATAAGTCCGGATAGTCGCGCACCTGCTTCACGAGCGCTCCAAACGCCGCCCGTCGCGCACTCACTTTTCTTGTTTCCTGCCTTCGATCGTTTTGCATCGCTTCGAGCATAGTGGCCAAACCATTAACCGAAGCAGTGACCAAGGCAGTCACCAAATTCAGACACCCCAACCAACACACCCAAAACTCACGTCGCCCATGTCCTTCGTGCAGTCGACTCCCAACAATCCTCAACATGCCCCAAGGCGGATCCCAACTCGTACCCGTCGCTGAGACCACCAAACGCCGAAGCCTTCCGGCCCTCGCTCCCTTCTTTGATGCCCGTCGCATCCGCGCCATCGATGTTCGTCGCACCACGCCCGGCTGGCTGGCGACCATGCGCATCCGTAAAAAACTCATCGTCCTGCATTCGGTCTTCACCATCATCCTCGCTATCGCGCTGCTGCTCACACTGCGGCCCGCCGTCACTGCGGTCGTGCGCGAAGCCGAGAGCGAGAAGGCCGTGCTGCTGCTGGACATACTTGGCGAAGAGGCGATTAGCACAAGCACAACCCTGCGTGCCGACGACGCCAACGTGCGCATCCAGACCGGCGACCAGCGATCCCTCGCCCTGCGCAGTGAGGATGCGCTTCGCGCCATTTCACGAGCCACCGCCAGCACGCGAGTAACCAATCCAAACAGTGGCCAGATTACAGGCTCCGCGATCCCCATCCGCGACAGCATCAGCGGGCACGGCGCGATTCGCTATCTGGCCCCGACAGCCGCAAGTCTTGTGCCTCTGTCGGTGAATGCGCAGCCTCGCTTTGCCCTCCTCACTGCCCAAGTTGCCGACGCACGCAAAGCCGTTTCCCGCTTGTACATCTTTGTCGTTGTTGCCCTGATCGCCATGTACCTCCTGGTAGCCATCGCCCTCGAACTGTTTGTCCTGCCCCAGAATGTCTATGGCCCCATCCAGCGCATGCTCGATGCCGACGCCGCGCTGCGCCGGGGCAGAAAGGACTCAGAACTCATCCCCGAGGCCCTCATGCCCAACGACGAAATGGGCGAAATTATGCGTAGCCGAAACCGATCCATCACCGAACTTCGCCGCAACGAGGCCGCGCTGGGCGATGCCCTCAACCGCCTCGAAGAAGTTGCAAACGACCTCAAGCGAAAAAACCACCTGCTCGAGGCCGCCAAACGCAACCTGCAAGACGCCGATCGTCTCGCGAGCCTGGGCATGATGTCCGCTGGCGTTGCTCACGAACTCAACACGCCCCTCGCCGTGGTCAAGGGCCTGACCGATCGTCTCATGAACCATCCCGATAAGCGGCTTGACCCTTCGGACGCTTCCCTCATGCTCCGCGTTGTCCACCGCCTCGAACGTCTGGGCGACAGCCTCCTCGACTACGCGCGCGTCCGCACGCCTCGTTCAAGCCACGTCCACTGTCACGCCATCGCAACCGAGGCCATCACCCTCGTGCGGCTTGACCGTGATATCAGCGCCATCACCATCGAGAACTCGATTCCCCAAAGCCTCACCGCCTGGTGCGATTCTGATCGCATGGTCCAGGTCTTTGTCAATCTCATTCGAAACGCCGCCGATGCCTTGCGTGAGCATCCACCCGCCGATCAGTCCACAGAACCCCAGACCATCCAAGTCCTGGGCGAGCCCATCACGCGCGAAGGCCGCGCCTGGATCGCCCTCAGCATTCGTGACAATGGTCCGGGCATCGATCCCACCATCCTCCCGCGGCTCTTTGAGCCTTTCGCCAGCACACGCCTCGACAGCAAGGGCACTGGGCTTGGCCTCGCAGTGGCGGAAGGCATCATCCGCGAGCACGGCGGCTTGCTCCTGGCCCATAATCGCACGGATCGTGCGGGAGCGGTCTTTGAAGTGCTGCTACCCGCCACCAGCGATGGTGCAGCGCCCGCAGTAAACAATCTCTGAGCGTGCCATCTCTGATAGAATGTTGCATCGACCATGCGTGAAACCCATCCGCTCCATGCCGCCGATACGACTACTTCCGCCCAGCCGCCCCTCATGCCGGCCCTCTCGATTGTGGCCCTGGACGACGATGCTGACTTTCGTGAATACCTCAAGAGCCTGCTCGAAGGCGACGGCCACGATGTGCGCGCCCTGGCAACCCCCACCGCCCTCTACGACGCCATCGAGCAGCGTCCGCCCGACGTGGTTTTGTTGGACATCAAAATGGGGCGCTACTCAGGCGAGGAAGTGCTCGCGGATCTCCGCAAGCGCTGGCCTCGCCTCTGCGTGATTGTCGTGACCGGCTATCCCTCGATGGACAGCATGCGTACCACCTTCAAGCAGGACGTTTTCGATTACATTCCAAAGCCCTTCTCGGTTGAAGACCTCCGGCGCAGCCTCGCCCAGGCCGTTTCCACTTTGGGCCTGGGCCAGCGTCCCCAGGATCGCCTGCGTGCAGAACTTGGTCGCCAAGTCCGGCTGGCTCGCAACGAGAGAGGCTGGACTTTGAAAGACCTTTCCGAATCCAGCCAAGTCTCTGTGAGCCAACTCTCCTCCATCGAGCGCGGAGCCCACCTTCCCAGCCTCGAGTCGCTAGTCGCTATTGCCATCGCCCTGGGGCGCAAGCCCAGCCAGTGGATGGACGTCGCGGGGTTGTAGAAGCGTCCCAATTTACCCTTGGTATCCCCTTGGCCTCGCGCGAAGACTCGCGGCTTTCGTCGCCTGCTCGCCGCCTCTACCGTTGCTTCCTTGCCCTTGCCCTCGCGAAACCCCGCCCTCCTCTTTACTGCCTTCGAGCCGTCGGGAGACGATCACGCCTCCGCCGTCATCGCCGAACTCAAGCGTCGCCACCCCGATCTGCCCATCTTCGCCTGGGGCGGACCCAAAATGCACCGTGCTGGCGCGACCATCATCGAGCGAACTGGTGATGATGCCGTCATGGGCCTGCCCGGCCTCGCCAAGGTCATCGACCACATTCGTATCAACCGCCGCATTGACAAGTGGATCGCGCAGAACCTCAAGTCTGATACGCCCATCGCCTTGCACATTCCCGTCGACAGTCCCGCTGCCAACGGCCCGATCTGCAAACTCGCCAAGCGTCACCATGTCAAGGTCTGCCACCTCGTCGCGCCGCAGATCTGGGCCTGGGGGCGCTGGCGCATCCACAAACTTCGCCGCCTTACCGACATGCTCCTGTGCATGCTCCCCTTTGAGCCCGACTTCTTCGCCAAGCGCAACGTGCCCGCCAAGTTCATAGGCCACTTTCTCTTTGACCACGAACTGCCCCTCAAGGACCTGGACCTCCGCGCCAGCACCTTTCCCGAGGGAACGCCCCGCATCGCCATGATGCCCGGCTCACGCCCCAACGAACTCGAACGCCACTTCCCCATTCTCCTGGACGCTTTCCATCAACTCCAGACCCAGTTCCCCAACATCGCTGGAGTCGTCGCCGCCACCAGCGACAAAGTCGCTGACACGCTCCGCAAGATTGGCGATGCGCACCCCAAAGGCTGGCCCCAGGCCGTCCGCTGCGTCGTGCAGGATACCGATGCCGTGATCCGCTGGTGCGACATCGCGTTGGTCAAGAGCGGCACCGTGACGCTGCAAGTTGCTCGCCAACTCAAGCCCATGGTGATCTTTTATAAGAAGAGCAATCCGCTCATTTTTCTCATCGCGCGAACGTTTGTGACAACCCGCCACTTCGCCCTGCCCAATGTCATCGCCAACCGCCGCATCATCCCCGAACTGGTCCCGCACTTTGGCGGCCCACAACCCATCGTCGCTCTCGCCGAACGCCTGCTCCGCGACCCCGCCGAAGCCGAGCAACAACGCGAAGCCATGCGCGACCTTGCCAAGCAATTCCAAGGCACCCACGCCACGCGCGCCGCAGCGGACGAAATCGAAACTATGGCAGGCATCGTGGCCCGAACCTCTCTCGTGTAACCTCTGTCCCGTAGCCCCACTCTCCTTTCGCCACTCTACCACAGAGGCCCGCTGTCCCGCTAGGCACCAACAACCCGCCAATGTGCAATCTGCGCAAGGATGGGCGCCATAACCCGCACACGAACTTCCACGTAACCAACTTGCTATTTTGCTGGTCCGATACCGAATCGGTGGTGTATTCGTCTGTGCTGCTATCAAGATCGCGACCGGATGCTTCGGGAGTTTCGGGTATGGGTTCGGGGTACACATCAGTTCGCGCGATTGCCCTCGCCGTCATGGCGGGGGTGGCGTGGTGCCGTCTGCTGATGCGCAGGTCGACCCCCCAACCGGCATCGACTTTGTCACGTCGGGGCCCTCAACAACCCCGAGTGGACAGGCATGTTGCCGATCGATCCCACCGTGGGACGCGGCAGCCTTGCGTATGAGTATCGCATCGGGCGCTACGAGATCACCACGTCGCAGTGGGTCGAGTTCTTCATCGCGGCCTTTGATCGCCCCGTCGATGATCGCATTCCATGGGTGCCTTCTCCATCTGTTGTCAACATGCGATGGGGCGCAGCGGGCACGATGCCAATCACACCGGGCGGGCAACGCTGGTCGGTGCCCGCAGGCAAAGAGATGCGCGGCGCATCCAACATCTCTTGGCGCGTCGCCGCGATTTACTGCAACTGGCTGCACAACGGCAAGGCAACCAACCGCGAGGCGTTCCTCACTGGTGCGTACGGCGTGAGCATGTTCGGCAACACCGGCAACGGCACGTTTTCCGACCAGTTGACGCGCAGCCCCGGTGCGATCTACTTCATCCCGACATACGACGAGTGGCTCAAGGCCGTCCACTATGACCCGATGAGGTAGAACCAAGATAGCACCACCGGCGGCTGGTGGAGGTATAGCGACATGAGCGACGATCCGCTTACCTATGGCCCGCCCGGCGAAGTCATCAACGGCGTGCTGGCCCAGGCCAACGCACGGAGACCATTGGAGTTTCCCGAGATCGACGATTTCAGCGTCCCGCTGGGTTCCTACGCGACCCGCACGCCCTGGGGCTTGATCGACGCAGCGGGTATGACGTCGGAGTGGTTGGAGGATGCCTTTGTCCAGTCCTCTGGCCTTGGAAGCGAACGTTACTACAACGGGTCATCGTGGTTGTTTGGACCCGGCAGCTGCATCGGAAGTGACTCTGCCAGTGGACTAGGTAGTGGCTCCCCAGCATCGGTCTCGTTTGAGTTCGGGCTTCGCATCGCAGCAGTCATCCCTTCGCCCGGCTGGGGTGCGGTCGTCGCGGGGGTTATTTTCGGGTGCATCCTTGCAACGACGGAGATCGTTATGCAGGTGACAACCTTTGATCTTTCGTGCCATCAATCCCCCTGGCTCTGCGGCGGAATTTAGGCGTGCCTATTAGGGTGTTCCAACCTCAACAGTCTTCTGCTAGCAACACACACAAGGCACGCATTGATATCACGCAAAGCCGCGATATCGATGGCACGTCGAAGATGGCCCCAACCCGTGCCGATCACGAAGTGCGACTGTTGGTGTTTGATGGATAGGCCTGGGGAACTTGGGTGGTTTCTGTCCTAGACTGCGTTCTCAACGAATGCTCACCCTCGCCACCGAACTCAATTCCTATCTCCCTGTCGCCCTCATCACGGTGATGGCCATCAGTTTCGGCGTGGCCAATGTGGTCCTGAGCCAACTGTTTGGCCCGCGCCGTCAGGGCAAGATCAAGGGGCAGACCTATGAGAGCGGCATGAACCCCATTGGCACCGCGCGCAAGCGGTTCAATGTCCGGTTCTACCTGATCGCCATGATCTTCCTCGTCTTTGATGTCGAGGTTGTTTTCCTGTACCCCTGGGCAGTGACTTTCCCGAATATTCAGGCAGGAAGCGCCGAGGCGGCGGTGTGGCTGGGTCGCATCTTTTTCTTCCTGCTGACGACCGTGGTGGCGTATGTCTACGGCTATCGCAAGGGTGTCTTTAAGTTTGACTGATGGGTTCGTCGGCGCGCGATGTTTCGCCTTGGCGATGTAAGCAGGCTGTCGGACCATGTTGCCTACTTTGCCTGCTGGCGAAGCGCAGCCATGTCCAACTCAAGCTTGTCGCCGACCTTGAGAGCGATACCGTCCTTGTTGCTGCCATCGATGTTCAGTGTGTTGGCCTTCAGCTCGATGGCGATCACCGCTGCGAAGCGGCTGGGATACTTCTTCAGGCGTGCCTCGTACTTGTCATTGGTCCAGGCCCACTTGGGATAGCGGTCGTTGGGAATGGGCTGCTCATCGGCGGCGCGGGGCGGTTCGGGCGTCATGTTGTACATCGCGGTGATGCGTCCGGTCGCATCGACATAGATGATGTCGATGGGAATGGGGCAATCGCGCATGACGAAACTGAGGGGCTGGGGGTTTTTGAAGACAAAGATCATGCCGCCATCGACCGCAACATCTTTGCGTCCCGAAAGACCGCCAAATCGAATCTGATCTTCCATCGCCTTTTCGAGCTTGAAGGTCTTGCCCGAGAGTTTGAAGTTAAGGGTGGGTAAGGCAGCGTTGGCTGGTGCGGGCCATGGATCGGCGGGGGCAGGGG
>CAYRPC010000034.1:0-24923 GCA_964425995.1 uncultured Phycisphaeraceae bacterium | reverse complement strand
CCCGATGAATCGCGCACTCTTAGTGCTGTTGCTCTGGGTAGCGTTGGGGCTTGAAGTTGGCCTCAAGGAAGCGCTGCGACTGAGAGACTTGCCGATCGCGCCCAGTTTTGTGTTTTGCTGCGTCACGCTGGTCGCGATGTTTGCTTCGCCCTCGGTCGTCCGTTGGACCGCGATAGCCGTGGGCTTGATGATGGACCTGTTGAGTGTGTTACCAGTTCGCGACAGCCTGGCGGATGTGCGGATTGTCGGGCCCCACATGCTGGGCTTTGTTGTGGGGTGCGAGATCATCATGCTCGTGCGAAGCTCGACCATTCGACGCAATCCGCTGACAATGGGATTTCTTGCCGGGATCGGTGCGATGGGCGGCGCGGTCGTCATGGTTTGTGTCTTCACGCTCCGGGCGTGGGTGCTGGATCCGCTGGTGTGGGACCTGTGGTTCCAGACCTGGACGCGCACGTTGAGTGCGCTCTACACGGGAATTGTTGGTGTCGTGCTTGCGTTTGGATTACTGCCGCTGGCACCGCTGCTGGGGATGCAAACCAACTTTCCCAGCGTGGGCAGCGGGAGGGCGGCGCGGTGGTAGTGCTCACTGCCCCTGCGCCATGCTGTACCCGCGCACCCCGTCAAACTGCCGCAGCAACTCGAAACTGCACACCGTGAACTTTTCCGCGATCTTGTCCATCAGTGCGACGGCACGGCTCTGGCCGATGGTGCCAACGGGCACGTCCTTCTTTAGTTCAAATCGCACGCGGTAGTAGTCAACGCATTCGGTGTACACACTCCCCGTGGGCCACACCTGCGTGCCACGATTGCTGATGAGCGTGAGCGAGAAGGGCGAATCTTGAGCGGCCCGGCTCATCTCATCGGCCACGGCGATCGGGCTCAGGGGTGTGTCGAGATAAATATCGCACCCGTTGACGTGGCTGACGACGTTCGTGAACGTGCGGATGACCTGCATGTGCTGCGGGCGGGGCGGGCGAGTGAAAGTAGCCTCGGAGGCCTCGGGCACGGGCACGCCTGCGGCATTAGGAGTCTTGCCTAGGTTGCTCTTGATGGCATCGACAAATTTCTGCGTGCCTACGGGTGGCGTGGTTTTAGACTTTTCGCCAAAGTCGCCCGTGTGGATGCCGCTCTCAAGCGTGACGAGCAATGCGTTCTCGATGATGGCCGCCTCTCGCGCGAGGCAGAGGTGACGGAGCATCATGATGCCCGAAAGTATCAGGCTAGTGGGATTGGCGATGCCTTTGCCAGCGATGTCCGGAGCGGTGCCGTGGACTGCCTCGAAGATGCTAATGTGATTGCCGATGTTGGCAGATGGGGCAAAGCCCAGACCACCCACCAGGCCAGCGCAGAGGTCGCTCACGATATCGCCCTGAAGGTTTGGCAGGACGATCATCTGATACTGCTGGGGCTTGACGACTATGTTCATGCACAGTGCATCGACGATCACATCGCCGGTTTCAATCTCCGGGAAGTCCTGCGCGGCTCGTTTGAAGCGTTCGAGGAAGAGACCGTCGGTCATTTTCATGATGTTGGCCTTGTGGCCACAGTAGATTTTCTTGATGCCCAGTCTGCGAGCAGTCTGAAAGGCGAAGCGATGGACCTGGTCGCAGCCCGGAGCGCTGATCAGGCGCTTGCACTGGATCATGTCATTTGTCAGGCGGTGCTCGACACCGCCGTAAGTATCTTCGATGTTCTCACGCACGATGACCATATCGATCGGCACGCCTGCGCGGCTATAGACCGTGTCCACTCCGGGCAGGGTCTTGAAGGTGCGGAGGTTCGCATACGCGTTCCACAACTTGCGGGCAGTGACGTTGATGCTCTTGCCACCCCCGCCCTTGGGCGTTTCCATTGGGCCTTTGAAAAGGATGCCGTGATCCTCGACGGCGCGGATGGCTGCCTCGGACATGCCCTTGGTCTCGCCACGGTCAAAGCACGCCTTACCCATTTCGACGGGCACAAAGTCCAGGTGATTCAGAATGCCTGCGGCCTTGAAGAGGTCGAGGGTGGCGGCCATGATTTCGGGGCCGATTCCATCACCTGGTGCGAGCGCGACGAGATTGGTGGGCATGACAAACTCCCAGCCCGGGCGCAGCGGGCTCCCTTGGCCAACCGACACCCAGACAGATGCGAACCGCTACCTCCCTTGGGTTGCGGGGAGCAATAGTAGGGACGATGCGAAACTGCGAAGGTGAAACGTTGCTTGGAGTATGGGCATTGCGACCGCTAAGGACTGGTCGTGAGTTGACTCTGCGTCCCGAGGCCGACCTTGGTCAATCCGATCTGCGCGCAGATCGCATGCACGCGCACAACGTCTTCGTACGAGGCCTGCTCGATCGGATCGATGAGCACCAGTACTTCGCCAAGTGGACGCGTTCTGATCCATGCCTTGATTGCACCGGAGAGTTCGTCAAAGGACACAGCAGGCTCGGCATTGATGGAGACAACGCCGATATCCACACCGTTTCGAGATTCTCTCAGGACGCGCAGGTGGAGTTTGAGCGGCTGACTCTCCGATTGCCCCTCGCGCACGGCACCAGCCTTGGGCAGGCGAGTGGCGACGAACCACTCGGGCCCAAGGATCGCGGCGGAGGCCATAAAGAAAATCAGGATCACCATCACAACGTCCACCATGGGTGTCATGTTGGGGCCATGATGGGCATCATACAAAGCGGCAGCGTTGCGTTTGCGAAAAGAACGGAGATGGCTCATGCTGCCACCTCCGTGCTGAAACTACCGACTGAGACAATGTCCGACCGTGCAAAGCCACACTTGCCAGCATGGTGGAACGTCATCGTGAGGCTCCTTCGCTCACGGTCACAAGCCGCAGCGACACCAATCCAGCATCGCGACAGGCCGAGATGACCGGGGCCACGCTGGAATATTCGAGGCGACGATCAGCGCGGAGGCTGACGGGAGTCTGCTGCACGCCCCGTTGGAGTTCGGGCAGGCGTGCGCGAAGAGTCTCAACGAGGCCATCGAGAGGGATATCGGCACCTTCCATCGAAAGTCGGGCTTGGCCCGCCGATTCGTCGAGTGACAGATTGAGGATCAGCCCCTTTTCGGCCTGCGCCTGCGCGCCCGACGCGGTGGGAAGTTGCACGCGCGACTGGTCATTGGCGAGTTTGCCCACCATGAGATAAAACACGATCAGCACCATCACCACGTCGATGAGTGGTGTGACGTTGAGCTTGCCGGCGGGGGCGGGGAGATGGAGGGTTCGCAGACGCAATTGAGTGGATGCGTTTTATCTGGTCTGCAACTGTTCAGCCCCGATTCCCTGCCCAAGGCTGTGGGTTCGCATCGTCTTCTTCTGCAACTCCAACTCGGGCGTGATCTTCTCGAACACGTAATCGAAGATGTCGTCGGTCGTTGGTTTCTCGATGCCTTCCGCGGCCTTGACAACTTCGCTCACCATCGCGCTGCCCTGCTGCTCCAGGGTCGCCTGCTGGGCATCGCTCCAGAGGCCCTTGGTCGTAAGGTACTTGCGAAGGCGGATGATCGGGTCTTTGCCGCGCCACGCATCGACTTCTTTCTCATCGCGATAGCGTCGTGCGTCGTCCGCAGTGGTGTGGTCGGCGAGGCGATAGGTCACGGCTTCGATGAAACTGGGGCCGCCGCCCGCAACAGCACGGTTTCGGGCTTCCTTGACTGCCCTGTAGACCGCGAACAGGTCGTTGCCATCTACCTGTATCGTCGGCATGCCATAGGCAATGGCCTTCTGTGCGATTGTCTCGCTGGCTGTCTGTGTCTCGCGAGGGACTGAAATTGCCCAGTGGTTATTCTGACACAGGAAGATCGTGGGCGTCTGGAACGTGGCCGCGAAGTTCAACGCTTCGTGGACGTCGCCCTCGCTGGTGGCTCCGTCGCCAAAGTACGTACACGCAACGGCTTTCTCCTTGCGCATCTTCATCGCCCAGGAGATACCGACGGCGTGCAGAGGCTGCGTCCCGATCGGGATGCACAGTGGTGTCTGCTTCACGCCCTTGGGGATGGCGTTGCCACGCTCGTCGCCCATCCAGTGCAGCAGCACATAGTGCATGGGTAGGCCATGCATCCACAGGGCCGCGTTCTCGCGGTAGCAGGGCACGAGCCAGTCGGTCCCGCGCTCGAGCGCGAACGCACTACCGATCGCAGCGGCCTCCTGGCCTTTGTTCTGGGGATAGGTGCCCATGCGGCCCGAGCGCTGGAGTTTGAAGGCCACTTCATCCAGCATGCGGCACTTCATCATGTACTGATAGAGTTCCAGCACGTCCGCGTCACGCAGGACGGGCGTGCCATCGGGCCACTTGGCAAGTTTCTCGTCGAGAACCGCGTTCTCGTCGAGAATCTGCAGGTGATCAATGTTCGCGGCGTAGACGGTGCGGATCGGCATGCTGGTCTCCTGACGAATTCTGTTGCATCCAAGCGTAGTCTCGAATGCGTACAGACTCTCATAAGGAACTCGGAGCAGTGTGGCCTGTTTGGCACTTCAAGTTTGGATGGGGAGAGCGGGGGCAAAGCGGGCGGCGGAAAGAGGGCGAAACGGAGACATTCATCGGAGTGCGATTCATGGTCGGCAAGTTATTCGGAAAGAAGTCCAGGCAATCAGGCATCTTCGCGTACGCGAAAATCAATGCCCGCATCATGCCCGATGTCCGCGACCGACGCTTCGAGCAACCTCTGATCGAAGCACTCGCACGCGAATCCGTCAATCGCGAACCGATCGCGGAAGTCACGGGTGCAGGCACCCTCCAGGAAAAGTCAGGCGAACTCGTTTACTGCGGCATTGATCTAGACTTGTTTGACCTTGACGCGGCCCAGGAGTTTGTCTGCGCATTCCTCACCAGCGAAGGCGCCCCAAAAGGCTCGCTACTCGAATACGAACGTGACGGAAAGGACATCAAGACCCCGTTCGGCGAGAACGAAGGGCTTGCGATGTACCTCAATGGCACAGCTCTGCCCGAAGAGGTGTACCGCACATCAGACATCAACCTGGTGATGGCCTCGATAGATGAGGCACTCGCCCACGGCGAAGCGGGCAGCATCTGGGGCTGGTGGCAGGGGCCACGCGAGACCGCGCTGTATTGCTATGGGCGATCCTTCGATGAGATGAACAGCCGATTACTTCCGGTCTTTGCAAAGACTGCGTTGTGTGAGAACTGCCGAGTCGTGCAAGTGGCCTAGCACCACGAAGTGTTGACAACTTACCGCATCACCCAGCGCTCTTCGAGTTTCGGCAATCCGTCCGCGCCCATTTCGCGCGCTTCACCCAGGGGTTGGAAGATCATCTGGAGCGTCTTGCGAAGGACCACGCGCTTGGTGCCTTTGGTCTCTGGGTCATACGCATCGAGTGCGCGAGTTTCGCCACTGAAGCCGTTGGCAAACACGCGAAGATCGCCCACGCGGGCCGAGCCGACAGGCCACACCGCCAGACCTTCCTTCGCATTTTCCTCGCCTTGCAGCAGCATGCCGACGATGCTGATCTGGTCTTCCAGGAACTTGTTCTCCAGCGCGGTGATGATCTGATCGGTCACTGCCCGAGGAACTGTTCGGCCAGAGCGTTGCAGGTCGCCCTGATCGGTCGCGAGATCAAAACTTGGTGTGAACAGCAGGTCCTGACCGCTGTTGTTGATGACCTTATACGTGAAGTAGTAGTACATGCGGGCGGTTTCGGGGCCGCTGGCGTCTGGGTCGATCGTCATCACACGAAGCGGGCCACTCTCGAGCGTGAGTTGCCAGCGACGCGGCACTGGATCAGGCTCTGGCGCCGCCATGGCGGTGCTTCCGGCTGGGCCGCCTGTGGTGAGCGTCAAACCAAAAAAGCCGCCCGCAACAATGGCGACTGCGAGGGTGGTAAAGAGAGAAGCGCGATGGGACTGGATCGGCATAGGAGTCTCCGCAGGCAGGCAAGTATAGGTACGGCAGCCGGAAGGTTTGGTTGCCGGAAGATGCGGGAACGCAGTGCGGGGCCAACCCTGATATCGAGCCTGGTTTGCCCGCTCACCAACCCTCTGTACTCATCACTGCGGCTCTACCCTGACACATGCCTTCCCCCGTTGTAGTGTTGCCTCCCAAGTGCTTGATTGGCATGGTCCATGTCGGCCCCTTGCCCGGTACGCCGCACGCCCAGCTGACAAACGGCGTGGCATCCATAGTTGAACAGGCGGTGGGGGAGGCCAGGGTCTTGCTCGATGCTGGGTTTGAGGCATTGATCGTCGAGAACATGCACGATCGGCCGTACGTCAATGGCCCGCATGACCCTGTCGTGACAGCGGCAATGACCCGGATTGTGGGCGAAGTTGTCGAGGAAGTCGGGTCCTCCATGGTCGTGGGCGTGCAGGTGCTCAGCAGGGGCGAACTTGAAGCAATGGCGATCGCGCACGCTACGGGAGCCAGATTCATCCGCTGCGAGAACTATGTCTTTGCCCACGTCGCGGACGAGGGGCTACTCCAGCATGCCGCAGCGGGGCCATTGCTGCGATACCGACGGACGATCGGAGCAGAGGGCGTGGCAGTCTTTGCGGACGTACAAAAGAAGCACGCCAGCCATGCGATTACAGGCGACATCGGACTCGCGGACCTTGTGCATGGGGCCGAGTTCTTTTCTGCTGATGGCGTGATCGTGACTGGCATGGTGACCGGTCAACCGACGGACATGTCCGATGTCGCAACCGCCCGCAAGGCGACCAAGATGCCCCTGCTCGTAGGCAGCGGTGTCACACCCGAGCAAGTCAAGCCATTGTTTGAGCACGCCGATGCACTGATTGTGGGAAGTTGGATCAAGCAGGGCGGTGTGTGGGATCAGCCGGTGGATGCGGAGCGGTGTCGCGCCATGGTGAAGGCCCGGTGACACTGTGTCTGCGACTATTTGGCTGCCAATTCCTTGGCACAGGGGCATAGGAAAGATTTAGTTCGTCCGGCTATTCCCTGGCTTCCAAAGCACGTCCTTTGCTCCCCCATCATTCGCGACACGCCCCAGCACGAAGAGCATGTCGCTCAGGCGATTCAGGTACTTGACCGCCTCGGGATTGACTTCGTTCTGACGCTCGGCGTGCAGGGCGACGGCGATTCGTTCGGCCCGTCGGACGATGGTTCGTGCCAGATGGAACGCCGCGCCCAAGGGGGTGCCGCCGGGAAGCACGAAACTATTGAGTGGCGAGAGATTCTCGTTGTACCGATCGATGATGGCTTCGAGTCGCGTGACCTGGCTCTCGATAATCCGAAGTCGCGTCGAAGGATTCTCGTCCTTGGTTCGAGGTGTTGCCAGGTCGGCACCCAGGTCAAACATATCGTGCTGTGTGCTGCGCAGCACTTCAGCCAGTTCGCGGGCCTCGTGGTGGCCATTTGCCGCGGCGAAGTCGGCCTGGATCACCGTCAACCCGATCGCTGCGTTGGCCTCATCGACGGTGCCATACGCCTCCACGCGGAGGTCATCTTTGCGAACGCGTTGGCCAGTGGCGAGGCCTGTGGTGCCGTCGTCGCCGGTCTTGGTGTAGATTTTGGTGAGGCGGACCATGCGTGGACTCCTTGCAAAAAAGTTGATTGTGTCGGACTTCGGGAGCGTTGAATGAGGCTGGCGAGACGGTGTGGTTTCGACAGTGATACGCTAGCAGAGGCGAATTGTCTCGGATGTGCGTTGGAGAACGCGCACGAAAGTGGTCTTTGCAAGCGAAGGAGCGCGCGCAGGATGCCAGTCGCGGATTCGCAGGATCAACTTGAGCCCGTTCAGGTCTCCGCGATATCGATTCCTGCGGGAGCCGATGTCATGGCCAGCACCCAAGCAGTGTGCGACTCGGTTGTGGTCGAGGTGAAGGCGCAGCGCTCGTCAACGCCAATGGCGGACGACTCACGCCAATCGATCCGCGCGTGGAACAAACGTTGGATAGGGCGACTCTCCCAAAGGTCGCAACTGGGACTTGTCGAGCGAGTGCTGCTGGCGAGGGGGCTTACGGGGCCAGAAGCGGTAACATTCCTTGAGCCCAAACTCGCCCACTTGCATGACGCGTCGCTGATGGCGGGGTTGGATCGATCGGCGGAGCGGCTGTTGGATGCTGCGCGGCGGCGTGAGGCGATTGTCATTTACGGCGATTATGACGTAGACGGCGTGTCGGCGATGGCGATTCTCTTCCACACGCTGCGCACGATCGCCCCAGACTGCGACGTACGGACATATGTGCCGCATCGCCTCGAGGAGGGGTATGGGCTCAATCCGCAGAGCGTGGCGGAATTGTGCGCGAGCGGCGCTCGCGTGATCGTGTCGGTTGATTGTGGCATCACGGCGGTCGGGCCTGCAAAGGTCGCAAAGGATGCGGGGGTGGACCTGATTATCACCGATCACCACAACATGGCACCGCCCGAAGTAGGCTTGCCCGATGCGTTTGCTATGGTGCATCCGAAGTTGGCGCGAGCGGGTAGCACGACGGCATACCCGTTCGGAGAGTTGTGCGGGGCGGGCGTGGCGTTCAAGTTGGCTTGGCGGTTGATGACGTTGGCGGCGGGATCGAATCGCCTGAGCGAAGCATGGCGAACGCGACTCTTGGACATGCTGGCGCTCGCGTCGATGGGCGTGATCGCGGATGTCGTGCCACTGGTGGGCGAGAATCGCGTGATGGCAAGGTTCGGATTGTCGCGTTTGCGAAGCGTGGACATCGAGGGGTTGCGGGCCCTGGTGGAAGCCAGCAACCTCGATAGCGAGAAGATTCGCGAGGAGGACGTAGGGTTCAAACTTGGGCCTCGCCTCAACGCCTGCGGGCGCATGGGGCATGCCAAGGAAGCGGTTGAGTTGCTGACCACCGCGACTGGATCAAGGGCGACAGAACTCGCCCAGCAGTTGTCTCGCCAGAACGATGCGCGTCGGACGCTCGAGAAGGAAATCTTTGATCATGCGTGCCAACTCGCCCACCAACAAGGAATGACAGGCGACGATCAGCGTGCAATCGTGCTCGCACACCCTGAATGGCATCCGGGCGTTGTGGGGATTGTGTGCTCGCGACTGGTCGAGAAGTACTGTCGGCCCGCCATCCTCATGCGTGATTACGATGGCGTGTGCCACGGTTCTGGGCGGAGCGTGGACGGCATCAGCCTGCATGCGGCGCTGACAGACTGTCGTGAGCAGCTCTTGCATTTTGGCGGGCATGACATGGCGGCGGGCATGAAACTCGAAAGCGGGCGCCTTGGTATGTTCCAGCGTTCATTTATCGACGCGATCAATGAGCGATTACCCGTGAGCGAGTTGGTTGCGAAGGGTGTGTATGACACGGGCGCGGGCCTTGACGAAGTGACGGTCGAAGCGACCGGACGTTTGCAGATGCTCGCGCCGTTCGGACGAGAGAACCCGCAGGTGCGATTGCGAGTGGTGGGGGGCAAAGTCGCGCAGCGCCCGCAATTGATGGGCAAGCAGCATCAGCACTTGTCGTTTGTTGTGGCGTCTCCCGTGGGACGAATGGTTCGGTGCATCGCGTGGAACAGCGCGGCTTGGGTGGAGCGGCTTCGTGTCGGGGTCCGGGTTGAACTGTTCGCGACGCCGCGAGTGAACGAATGGAACGGGCGACGAAGCGCGGAATTGGAAGTGGTCGACGTGCTGGAGGTGGCCTGAGGTGACCGCCGTTCCGTCATTGTCTCGGATGCGAGTGTGGGTATGGCTGCGCGATTGGAGATGGGGTGCTTCTCGTCGCGTGTTTCTGCTGGCGACGGGATGCGCTCTTGTGCACAGCCTGTTATTCGTTCTGGCGATGCCACTGCTCAGTTGGTGGGGATTCGCTCTGGTTGCGATGCTGCCGGCGATGTTGGCGGCATGGATCGGCGCCGTGGCACCAAAGGATATCCGCCTGCGCTGGGTGCTCCTGGGAGTGACCGTCGGCTGCCTGCCTCGCGAGTTGGTGCAGCATCACTGGACGTGGGCGGTGACGGCGCTTGGCACAGTGCCATTAATTCTACTTCAGGCGGCGTGGACCGGGCTCTTTGCGCTGCTGGGGTCATGGGTGCTTCGAATCGGGCGGGAGCGTGCGACTATGTCTGGCTTTGCACGCCTGATGTGGATCATGCCGTTGCTATGGGTCGGTGTCGAATACTTTCGCGCGCGAGTTTTCCTGGGCGGATACGCATGGGGACTGGTGGTTCACCCGCTGATCGATTGGCCCGGCGCGGCGGCTTGGGCGAGCGTGGGCGGTGTGTGGATGGTCAGTCTTCTGGTCGCGATCATGAGTGCGAGCGGGCTTGTCGTAGTCATCGGTGTATGGCATCGCCGCCTGGATCGCACGTTGGCGTTGGGAGCGTGCCTCTGCATCTTCTCATTCGCGTTGCTGGCCTTTGGCCAACGGTTGGTGCCCGCGATACGAATGCAGGGGAGCGTGCCGGTCGCAATCGTGCAGACAAACGTGCCCCAGAGCAACAAAGTGGAGTGGACGCTTGATCAGCAAGTTGTTGACTTCCGACGATTTGTTGCGTTGACGCAGGCGGCTGTCGTGCCGCTGGAGGGGTCAACGTCTGCGAATTCGGATCTCGCCAAGCCAGTGCTGCCGGCCTTTGTTGTGTGGCCCGAGACGATGATGCCGGGCGTTTCGATCCAGCCAGAGGTGGGTGCGGAACTGGACGCCAAGAAGATCACACTGGGCAGCGAACAAGAATTGCCCGGTCTCAACGGGGCGAAGCGGGTTCCCGCGACGGTCTTCGCGACAGCGTTGCTGAGTGTGTCGCGAGCACTGGATGTTCCCATGATAGTTGGCGACGAATCGCTCACACAGTTTCGTGCCACTGTCGATGATAAAAATGGCGTCGCCTTCGATCATGACAAGCGGTTCAACAGCGTCTTCCTGATAGTCAACGGAGAAGTCGCGGCCCAGCGATATGACAAGATCGAACTGACACCCTTTGGCGAGTCGATTCCCGTGCTGTGGCGTTGGCCCGGAGTTGTCCAGGCTCTCGCCGACTTCGCGGCCTCGGGCATGGCGCTTGATCTCACGCCGGGCTCGCAGCGCAAGGTCATGTCGATTCCGCTTGCTAAAGAGCACGCATCGGCGGAACGCGTGAGCGGGATGCTCCGAGCCGTCACACCGATTTGTTTCGAGGTGACTGTGCCGGAGTTGTGCCGGTCGATGGTCTATGAGCGTGGTGCGCGCCGGGCCGATGTGTTCATCAACCTCACCAACGACGGATGGTTTACCACCAGCAATGCAAGCAGGGTGCAGCACCTTCAAGTCAGCCGTTGGCGCTGCCTGGAGAATGGCACGCCCATGGTTCGTTCCGCGAACACCGGCATCTCGGCGATCATCGATGCCCGGGGGCGAGTGACCATGATGGGTATTGAAGCGGTGGGCGGAGTGGGTGGAGCCGGCGAACTGTGGCAGAGCGACGGGATCATTCGCGGGCGGGTTGAATTGCCGGCCCCATTTAGTCTCACGATCTACGCTCGTGTTGGCGACATGTTTGGTTTGGGAGCATGCGGCGGGTCCGGAATGCTCCTGTGTTGGACGTTGCTATCCGGGTTTTGGACAAGAAAGTCGAACAGGCGTGCTTCCAAGGCGTAGTTGCGGGATATCGGCCTTGCGCGTGTTGACAAGTACGGGGGTTTGCCGATGTTGCATGGGGGTATGGTGTACCCCTCGGAGGATTGCTTGCATGGTTGTTCTCAAAGCAAATGATCGGGCAGGCTTGCCGCATTGTGCGCGACCAAGTCGTGCGAGATTGATGCTGTTTGTGTGTGCGGGCATGACGCTCTCGATGAGTGCGTGCAAAACCGCTGGTCCGGATTCCGGAACAGGAAACAGACCCAAGGGCGGGCAATCACCCGATGCCCCATTCGCTGGCACACCGGTGGATGTCTCGACCCTGCGCGAGGATGCCATCAAACTCGTAGAGACCATGTCCAAGAGCGAGGACTCGACGATTCGGGCCAACGCGGTGGAGGCGGCATCGTTGGTGCCAAACAGGCTTCGATCGATTGTTGATGCCGGACTCTCGGACAGTTCGCCTGGTGTGCGAAGTGTTGCGGCATCTGCGGTGGCTCGAGCGCAGCTTCGCGATCTCACCACGCACGTCACGCCATTGCTCAACGACAAGGTCAATCACGTGCGAGCCTCAGCGATTCTCGCCATGGCTAAGAACGGCAAAGAGGTCGATCAGTCGCCCCTGGCGACCTTGCTGATGACCGACGAGTCGGCCTGGACCAGCAGGCAGGCGGCGTACGTGCTCGGTGAGTTGGGCAATCGCTCTGCGTTGGGCCTGCTCAGATCGGCGGCCAACAACCGCACGAGTGTCTTGCCACCCAATCAACAGCGTCCGTTCCAGTTGCAGGTCGCCGAGGCTATGGTCAAACTGGGCGAGACCGACCAGTTGCCGGTTCTGCGTGCATCGCTCTATCCCAGCCAGATGGAAGACCTCGAGGGGGCGGCCCTTGGCGTGCAAATACTTGGTGAGTTGCGAGATCGCGAGTCAATCGGACAACTCATGAACGTCGTGGCGTATCGTGATCGAACCGGGAGCCAGTATCCGGCAGAGATACGCTTGGGCGCAGCGGGTGCCTTGGCACGCATGGGCATCGAGAATGGGGCGGGCACCGCCGACCAGTATCTCAAGGACCCATCGCGCGTGATTCGCATGCAGGTCGCGTCGGTCTATGGCAACCATCCAGGCCCCTTGTACTGGGATCGTCTCAAAACTCTGATGGCCGATCCGGAACCATCGGTGCGGCTAGCAGCGGCGGCTGGCGTCTTGCGGTCTGGGACTCGCTAGGCTGCTATCTTCACTGCAGAGTGATCATCTGTACTAAGCATCGCGATCTTGCACGCATCATGGCACCGGGCGGTCGTCGGTGTGTCTTTGTGCCCACGATGGGCGCATTGCACGCGGGACACGCATCGCTTGTCCGCAAGGGCGCGGCGATCTCGAAGGAACGCAATCTCTCCGACGGGTGCATCGTCAGTATATTTGTCAATCCCACGCAGTTCAACGAACAGACCGACTTTGCTCGCTATCCCAAGACCATCGAGGCAGACCTGCAACTGTGCGCGGAGGCTGGCGCGGCGGTGGTGTACATGCCCAGCGTGAAAGATGTCTACCCCGACAACGAACTAGTGGAGATACCAGTGCTGCCCGGGGTCGCGCATCAACCTAGTTTAGAGGATGCGTTCCGCTCGGGGCACTTTGCTGGTGTGTGCCAGGTGGTCAAGCGGCTGTTTGACTTGGTGCGCCCGCTCGCCGCGGTCTTTGGCGAGAAGGACTGGCAGCAGTTACAGGTCATTCGCGCGATGACGCGAGAGTTGCGATATCCCATCGACATCATCCCGGGCGAAACCATCCGTGAGACGGGAGGCCTTGCCATGAGCAGTCGCAATGTTTTCCTTTTGCCCGACGATCGGCGAGCGGCGCTGGCTATCAGCCAGGCCTTGTGCGATTCCTGGAGCGCCGCCAGCCCTAAGGACGCAGAACGGGTGATGCGCGACGTGCTCGCGAGTGCAAACCTTCAGCCGGAGTATGCGGTAGTACGCCATGCGGAAACACTCATCGCCAGCGCCACCGGCCCATGGCGGGCGCTGGTTGCTGTCAAGGTCGGGAACGTTCGCTTGATCGACAACGCGGAGTGGCGGCATGCGTAGCGTTGGTTTGCAGGTGTGGCAAGTGCAGGTGTGTCGCAGTGATGCCAAGCGTTCGCGTTCAGGGAAAGGATCGTGCGATGTCCGCAAGCCTGATCGATATCCTCGTCGCGATCGCGCTGGTTGCCTTGGTGATTGCTGCAAGTGAGGTTGGCTACCGCATCGGTGCCCGACGCAAGTCGACACCAGAAGAGCGATCGCAGGTGGGCGTGCTGCAGGCTTCGATGCTGGGGCTCCTTGGTCTATTGCTTGGACTGGCATTCTCGAACGCGACGAGCCGTTTCATCCAACGACAGAATCTCGTCGTGCAGGAGGGCAACGCAATGGGCACTTTTTTCCTTCGTGCCGATCTGTTGAGCCTTGAGCATCGGGATGCGATCCAGCGCAGTCTGCGTCAACACGCCGACGCGAGAATCGAGCTCTTCCGCGAAAAAGAACCGGAAAAAGCTGCCCCGATTACCGCACGCATCGATGAAATAAACGATCGGTTGTGGCAGTTAGCGGTCGTCGGCGTTCGGGAACGCCCGGAGGTCATGATGGGCGTATTACCCCCTCTGAATGAGTTGATCGATCAGAGCGCCGTACGCAGTTCGCTCTCGAAGCGCCACCTGCCCGGCCTGGTCGTGATGGTGCTGGTGGCCAGCGCGATGTTGTCCATGGCGTGTATGGGGTATGGAAGCGGTCTGGTCAAGCGGCATCCGCAGTCGATCCTCTGGGCCTTAGCGACATTGATAGCGATGGTACTGTGGATCACGTTTGACCTGGATTATCCACGCCACGGCATGATTCGGCTGAGCGAACAACCCCTCCTTGACGCGAGAGAATCGATGCGATAACACGATAGACCAAACTGCTGGAATACACAGTCTCGTGCGGTTATACCGACTCACGCCCCACGCAACTGTTCGCTCCGGTGTGAGTATTCCTCTCGTGACGCTCGAGTCGACGGGCTGATCGACAACACTTTTTCTTCGATTCTCGTTGCTGCACCGTCACACTCAGACCTTATCCAAACACAGCAAGCCGAACCGCGAGCGCGATGGCGAAGGAATGCGAGTGGAATGGGTAGAGCACAATTGCTATTCCCACCAGCTCAAGTCCCCAAACCAACATGGTCGGACCAAAATGCACTTTCGGGAACAGATTGTCGAGCCCATATCGTCGAGTATGCGCTGCCGTGAAGCGCTTCATGCCTTCTCGCTATTTCGTACAGGATCAATCAGTATCTATCACGATCAAGCACGCTATCGACAGCAACGTATACTTGTTCTTCACATACCTTTTTTTTCTGGAGATGTACTTGATGTCCCCCGCCACCACTCCCATGACCCCCGTTATCCTCGCCGCCAAGCGCACTCCTGTTGGAAAGTTTTTCGGCTCTCTCACCAAGGTTCATTCGCCCCTGCTAGGTGCGTACGCCTCTATGGGTATTTTCGCCGAGAACGCTCCATTGGCTGGGGCAGCCAAGAATGGTCAGTTTGACGAAGCGATCTTCGGCTGTGTACTTCAGGCTGGCCTGGGCCAGAACCCTGCTCGTCAAGCCGCGCTGAAGGCCGGGCTACCTGATACGACGAGTTGTCAGACAATTAATAAGGTCTGCGGCAGCGGGCTACAGAGCGTCATGCTCGCGGCACAGTCGATCAAGGCTGGCGACAACCATCTCGTGCTTGCGGGCGGCTTCGAGAACATGACGGGCGCCCCACACTTTGCCAAGATTCGCGATGGTGCGGGCGGGCCCAAGTATGGCCCCTGCTCCTTCGAAGATCACATGCAGTACGATGGCTTGCGCTGCGCCTTCGAGGCTTGCCTGATGGGCAACAGCGCTGATTACATCGCCAAGAAGTATGACATCACGCGCGATGCCCAGGACCGCTGGGCTTTGCGCAGCCACGTCAAGGCCGCCGAGGCGACAAAGGCCGGCTTCTACAAGAACGAGATCGTGGCTCTCACTGGCGAACAGTGCATGGACAAGAAAAGCCCTGGCCTTGCCGTCGATGAGGGCGTGCGTCCTGATTCCTCCCTCGAAAGTCTCGCCAAACTTCGCCCCGCCTTCGCCGCCGATGGTTCGGTCACGGCTGGAAATGCCAGCCAGATCAGCGATGGTGGCGCTGCGATTGTCGTGTCGAGCGATGCTATGGCGAGCAAACTAGGCGTCAAGCCCATCGCACGCATCGTCGCCTATCACACCAGTGGCGTCGCTCCCAAGGATATTTTCCGTGCTCCCTCTCTCGCCGTGCCCGCCGTGATCGCCAAGGCTGGTCTCACGATGTCTGACATCGACCTCTTCGAGCTCAACGAAGCCTTCGCGGCCCAGGTATTGCAGAACATCCGCGAGGGCGGCGTGCCCGAAGAGAAAGTCAATATCAGTGGCGGCGCGATCGCGATTGGCCACCCTATTGGTGGCAGCGGTGCCCGCTGCCTCGTCACTCTCCTGCACGGCCTCGAACGCACCGGCGGCAAGCGAGGCGTCGTGGCACTGTGTCTGGGTGGCGGCAATGCGGTGGCGATGGTTGTGGAGCGGATGTAAACCGAGCCGTTCAAGTTCTTGTTGCACAGAAAATGTGATGCCAACCCTGCTCCTCAACTGCTTGCATGCCCGCTGCGATGATTCGTGTACGTGGAAGGCGATCAATCCGAGCGGACCTGCTGAGAGAGCAATGTTGGCTGGAAACGATCAATCGCCTTCGAAGCCTGCATGCAAGAGTGGCCCCTGGGCTCGCAGTGCTCATGCTGGCAGCGATGCTGCTGAGGAAGCCAGCGATCGCTGACGTGCCGACGCAGCCGATCGCGTTGGTGGCGCATTAAGTAGTCTTATGCGCGGTCATCCTCGCCGTAGCAATTGGCATCGCTCGCCAAGCCGACGTGCTCGCGCACCGGCTAGGCGAGCCAGCGGGCACGTTGCTGCTCACGCTTGCGATCACTGGCCTTGAGGTCGTGATGGTGGGCTTTGTCATGTCGACTGGCGACGAGAAACCCACACTTGCAAGGGACACCATGTTCGCCGCGGTCATGCTCGTACTCAACGGCTTCATGGGGCTTGCTCTCCTAATAAGCGGGCTAAAACACCGAGAGCAGGTCTACAACCTCAAAGGCTCGAACGCTTTTCTGGTGATGATCATCCCGCTCACGGTGCTCGGGCTGGTGCTGCCCAACTTCACTCGCAGCACCGTCGGACCGACGCTCTCGACGTTTCAGATGGTCTTCCTCTCGATCATGTCGGTGGCGATCTATGCGATCTTCCTGTTTGTGCAGAACCGCCGACATCGCGGGTTCTTCATGAAGAGTAACGAAGTGGCGGATGTAACGTCAGAGCATGACGGGCACGGGCACCAACCTCTTGCTGGGCTGCGTTCATCTCTTGCTGTTCCCAGCGTACTTCATGCTGCTCTTTGATTGACGCGCTGCACTTGAGCATGCACCTCACGCGGACAGGTGAAGCGGTTCATGCCAATCTGCTTGCTGCGTTCTCCAAAGCGCTGCGCTGGTCGGCGGACAATTTGGAGCCAACGCCTAACTTGTCCAGCGTGTCCAGGATGCTTCGGGCGTGCATCGCGGCGTAGACCAAAGCGGCGTCGATGATGGGCTTGCCCAGCACGCCTTCAAGATCCGACTGCATGTATGTTGGCTTGACGTGGGCCGTGGATTGAGTGCCGTACTGGTTCAGGTTGCTGGCAAAGATGCCCGCAGCGGAGACGGGCAAGAAGTCCTCATAGCGCAGGCCTTCGCAACTCGCGAAGCCCTGTTCAACGAGCGTGTGCATATCAACTGTGGTGATGGTGCCTTTGGCTGCGAGGCCTTTCGCCGTCGGCGAATAGGTCGCGTAGATCAGCCCGGCCTTGAGCAGTGCGGTCACCGATTTTGGGAAGGGCTTGAAGGGCGCGGCGAAGAGTGTTTCGTAAGCGGCGAAGTCGGTCTTGACGATGGTTGGATTCTTGTCGCGGGCCGCGTCGGCCTGGGCGAGACAATCGTCGTAGAGCGTCCGGCCCTTGGGCGTGCAGGCAAAGCCACGTTGCTCGATTTCACCGAAGCGGGCAGTGTGCGTGGCGTTGGTCGTCGTGCCGTCGGGGTTGGTGAAGGTGATGGCTTCGGTGAGCGCTTTGTACGCGTCCTGACGGAGCAGGATGGGCGTGTCCCCACTGGGCCCTTCAGTGAAGTCCTTGAAGCCCGCATGCTTGAGTTTGGAGAGTTGCAGGTCGTCTGCCTGGAGACGAGAGGTGATCGCATCGACTGCGAGCGCAATCGCTCCGTTGGGTAACGTTCCATGCTTGAAGCCATCGATGGTCTCGTATGCGATGTGCTTGAATGTCAGGTGCATGAAGTCGCGGTCGGCGGCGCTCGCAAGGCGCGTCAGAGCGTTGATCGCACGCGTCTTGAACGCATCGACGGAAAATTCACCCATGCAGAACTTCATCGCCGACGTGAACAGGTCCATGCAGAAGGTGTTGGGCGTAAGATGATTGAGGTGGTGACGCTCGAAGCAGGCGATGTCCGCAGCGATCTTGAAGCCGGCGTCGCTGAGTTCCTTGTACAACTGATAATCGCTAGCCTGACCCGTCCACTTGAAGATTCGGGTGGTTGCTTCCTTGATGAGTACCTGCGCATCGGCCCAATCAAGCCCGCCCTGGCGCTCGCCCTTCTCGATCAACTCCTTGGCTGTTTCGCCAAAGACATCCCGCTTGGCGAGTATCGCTTCGATGCGTTGTTGCGTCTGCGGGGCGAAGTAGTTGGTCATCAGCAAAGACGTGAAGACGCGATGCTCGGGAGCGTATGTGCTGCGAAAGGCGGTCGCGATGATCGGCTGGCTCTTGGGCCCCAGATTGGTCATGTCGTAGAAGTTGTGGGGCTGCATCGCAAACTGGGCGAAGAAGCGACCAATCCAGCGATACTCATCGGCGCGGCCAATGCGAATCGCACCGTGCCGCTCGCCGCTGGTCTTGTTGAGCTGCTCGTCGGTGATGCAAAAGCCCACGTGCAACTGCGCCAGCAGATCGCAGACCGCGCGGTTCACGACGTTATTGCAGAGCAGGCTCTTGTCGTACATCGGCACTTCACTGGCGAACATCCGCGAGAGCTCGTGGAAGAGCCTGTGCTGCATCGTGACCTTGTCCGCTAAGTCGCTGGCGGAGCGGGGCGTGCCGGCGGGGAAGAGCGTGGAAGCAGTGGGGGACATGGCGAACCCTCGGGTGTGCGCACTTGAAACCGTGCGCCGCACTAAATAGTAAGCCCGGCGGGACCGTCACACAGGCTGATGAAACAGACGCCTCGCCCTCATCCCCCCGCGCTCCCCTCCCCGCCCGGCAGCGTCATGCTCCAAGGGTTGAGGTATTCATCCAATGCTTCGCGTGTGATTGCCTTGCCAGCGATGTCCTTGGTGCCCACAACCGTCTCTTCGGCCAGTTGCCGCACAGTCTTGCCCTCCTTGAAGGCTTGCTTGGCCAACGCCGCGCTCGCGTCATAACCGATCACTGGAACCAGGCTCGTACACATCGCTAGCGATCCTTCGATCAGGCTCTTGCAGCGGGCCAGGTCGGGTTGCAAACCCGGGCTTGGTGGCAGGCCTGTGCCAGCATCGCCATTGTGCTGGCGGAGCAGGTTCATGGTAAACATCCGGCAGGCATTCGCAGTGATATGGATGCTGTCGAGAAGGTTCGCGGCCATCATCGGCATCGCGACGTTGAGGTCAAGCAAGCTGCCCACGCCTCCGAAACCGCCGTACGTGATCGCCGCGTCATTGCCGATCACCTGGCAGCAGACCATGACCATGCTCTCGCAGATGACGGGATTGACCTTGCCCGGCATGATCGATGAGCCGGGTTGCACGGCGGGAAGCACAAGTTCGCCGATGCCGCAGCGTGGACCACTACCCAGCCAGCGGATGTCATTCGCGATCTTGGAGAGGCTCGCGGCGATGGTCTTCAGGATGCCACTGGTCTCGACGTACGCGTCCTTGGCGTGCTGGCTTTCGAAGTGGTTGGCGGCTTCGCGGAAGTGGATACCGGTCTGCTTGGTGAGGTCCGCCGCAACTCGTGAGCCGAACTCTTCGTGGGAATTGATGCCCGTGCCCACCGCAGTACCGCCCAGCGCAAGTTCGCCCAGTGTGTGAAGCGCACGGTGCAGGCGTTCTTCGGCGTGTCGCATCTGGCTCGCGTAGCCACTGAACTCCTGCCCCAGGCGAATAGGCGTCGCGTCCTGAAGATGCGTCCGACCGATCTTCACGATCTTGTCCCACGCCTTGGCCTTCGCTTCGAGTTCCTCGCCCATTTCGTGGACCGCTGGCAGCAACTCGTTCTTGATCATCACCGCTGCGGCGATGTGCATCGCGGTTGGGAAGGTATCGTTGCTGGACTGGCCCATGTTGACATGGTCGTTGGGATGGACACCGCCTGCGGAGATGTACGCCTTGTCCTTGCTGCTGCCGATAGGCGCATGCCGTCGCAGACAAATGATGTTCGCGATCACCTCGTTCGCATTCATGTTGGTCGAGGTCCCGCTGCCTGTCTGATACGTGTCGACCGGGAAGTGCTTGGCGATGCCTCCAAAGGACGTAAGGCCATCCTCAATCTCCCGGCATGCTTCAACGATGGCAGCGGTGCGTTCCTTTGAGAGTCGGCCCAGGCGGTTGTTGGTACGCGCGCACGAAGCCTTGAGCACCGCATACGCCTTGATGACAGCGCCGGGCACCGGGCGACCCGAGATCGGAAAGTTCAGGACTGCCCGTTGCGTGGAGGCCCCGAACAGAACATCCGCAGGGACAACCATTTCGCCCATGGTGTCCTTTTCAAGTCGCGTTGCCGAGGGGCGCGTGAGTGCGGGTTTGCTCTGAGTTGTTGCCGCAGGCTTTCTGGCACCCCGAGGAGCAACTTTGGTAGTGAGCTTGGCGGGCTTTCCGACGTTTGCAGGGCGTTTGGCCATAGGTTTGCGAGTGTACCGTGCAAATCTGGAAGCAGGGTGCAACCGGGCAAAGGCCCAACGGCACAAGAGTCAGAGGACCAGCCCATATGTTCAAATCCAGCCTACACGACTCTCGAATTCGCTTGTACGTTGTGGCTTCGAGCCTGCTGGCACTTTCGTCGTTATGCACGAATGCCCAGGTAATCTTGCCCCCCATTTTCCAATCGTCCGAGGAGTATCAAGCCGACCCCACCTGGCGGCCGCACCGCTTCGCGAAAGTCGAAGACACCAAGGACTGGATCGTCAAGACGCGCTTTCGCACCATTCCGCGATTGCTTGGCTGTGAAATTGTCGGTGCTAGTCCACAGTCAGGTCACGTGATTTCCAAAGTCAATGATCCCAAGTCGAACTTAGATGCAAAGCCCACCAACACGAGCGAACACAAAGGCCTCACCCATCAGTGCTTCACACTCCCGCTGGTCACGCAGAGCGCCGGACAAAGTATCGACCCGCTGACCCTGCGGACCTGGACCAAACTCGACTGCGACAATCAGAACATCCAACCTCAGTTCATCAGCACGCCACCATCAATGCAGCGAGAACTGGGATGGAAGTTTGACGCCCAGGATGTTCCTGATAAAAATGACGCTTCTTCTGGTTGTGGCCAAATCAAATCGAGATGGAATTTGTCGCCACATTGCGCGATCTGCGTTTCCAGCGTCGCGACCTCGCGAACATTCCCTGGCCCAAGGGGCGCCCGATCGCCTATCCGCCCGAAGCCAATGGCGTCTTCGAGCCTCAGGCGTACATCGACTTTGCCCCGCAAGCCAATGGCCTTGTCCGCCCTCTCTCTGACAAGCGCCTTGATGCCATGGTCGCCGACATCGCGCGACGTGCTGGTGTTTCGACCAAGGAACGCCCACTGCCCCCCTCCGAGGTTGCGTATCGGGTTGCCGACGTGGTCTTCAAGCAGGTCGCCCGTCGTGGTGACGGCACCAAATCATCCAGTACGCTGCAATCTCGCATCCTAACCCATAGGCAACTGGTTCCTTCCGGTACTCCCGCTCCACCACCCAACGTAAACATTGGATTGATCACGGAGCCTGACACCTTCGAAGGTTTTTTAGTCCGCGACGTGCTGACTGTTTGGGATCAGGGCAGCGCATCTCAGCCCGAGCGAGCCGCGATCCTGGTCGCGGCCTTGCGCCGGCTTCAGATTCCTGCGCGGGTGATGCTGGGCGTGCAACTCGATCAGTCAGACCGAGACGAACTTCTGAACCCGCGAGCCGGGCTCGAACGCAGGCAGCAAGTCCGTATCCTTCCCGCAATTGATCCCACAGGTCCGGACGACCCCAAATGCCCCAACATGCCAGGCCGGCCTCAAATGCAGGAGATCACAACCACGACTATTTCGAATCCTGCTGTCCTCGTCGCCTGGGTCGAGTTTGACCTCTACGACCGCCATGAGGCAGACGTGCGAATGGTGTGGGTGCCGATTGATCCAGGAACAGGCGGCGGCCATTGGGAGTTTGGTCAACTGGAGAACGCCGAAAACATCCTCGCGATCGCCACCAACTTCTGGCCATCCAACGTCCAGTTTGTCGGCCCTGCCGGCCCATCAGTCGGCCGCTTTGGCGGTAATTCTCGATACTGGAATCCCGCCATCGCCGATTGGCACCAGCCCTTAGCCCTGTTTGGCATGCTGTCCCAGCCAAGTATCTATACGACCTGCCTAGCGGAATGGCGTGTAAGCGGCAGGAAAACCTCGGTGCGTGAACTCGATGAGTACGTCAGCTCCCGTCGGCGCGAACTCAATGGCAAGATGACCGCAGGTCGGGACACGCCTTGAATTGTCCGGACACTTGCATAGTCCAGACATTGGCGGACTTGCTTCTGTCCCCTCGCCCCCAGTGCTATCGTCGATTCATGATCGCGTCCCATGCACTCAGCGTTGCTCGCCTCTGTCTGTTTATTGGGTTGGTCATCTCGTCCGCCCATCTGACGGGGTGCAGCGTTTTGCGGCGCGATGCCGTGCCCGAAAATTTGGTCAATATTGCACAGCCTGCGGGCTTTGATGGCATCCGATTCTGGGGTGATGGAGGCACAGAGGAACTCAAGAAGTGGATGGCCGAAAGCCTCGATCGCCAACGGGCGATCCTCGTCGCCGACGGAATCGAGCAATTGCCCAGCGTCTCGTATCTCGCACTCTCGGGTGGGGGCGAGAATGGTGCCTACGGCGCGGGCCTGCTCTGCGGCTGGACAGTTCGTGGAGATCGTCCCGAGTTTCGCGTCGTGACTGGTGTCTCCGCTGGCGCACTGATCGCACCCTTTGCCTTCGCAGGTCCCGAGTATGACCATGTTCTGCGCGATGTTTTCAGTTGCTTGAGGTCCGACCAGATCATCAAGTCGCGCAATCTTTTCGATGGGTTGCTGAGCGACGGTCTCTTCGATACTGGCCCGCTCCGCAAACTGATCGAAAAGTACGTGGATCAGGCCTTCCTTGATCGCATCGGCCAGGAGCACAGGAAAGGGCGCGGATTGTGGATCGCAACAACCAACCTCGACGCCCAGCGCCCGATCGTCTGGTTCATGGGCAGGATCGCCGAGAGCAAACATCCCGACGCGCTCAAACTTTTCCAGGACATCATGATCGCCTCCGCGTCCATTCCCGGCGCGTTCCCGCCCGTCATGATCTCGGTGGAGGCCCAGGCAAAGACCTACGACGAGATGCATGTGGATGGTGGGGCAACCTCCCAGGTCTTTCTTTACCCCGCTTCGTTCAATCTCAGTGAGTTTGCCAAGAAGTTCGGAGCAACTCGCGAACGCCACACATACATCATCCGTAATGCCCGCATCGATCCGGAGTACCTGCCCGTGCGCCGCCGAACACTTGCCATCGCCCAACGATCCGTCTCAAGCCTGATTTCTTCTCAGGGCGTTGGCGACTTGTATCGCATGTACCTGCAATGTCTTCGTGACGATATCGAGTTCAATCTCGCCTCGATTCCAGATGACATTGACGTAAACCACGCCGAGATGTTTGATGCCACGTACATGACCAAACTCTTCGAACACGCATATCAGAAGGCTCTCGCTGGTTATCCATGGCAGAAGTCCCCGCCTGGCTTCCAATTCACAGCACCCACTGAACCACCGGCCCCTGTTGAGCCTGCTTCGGGCGTTCCTTCTGGTAGCGAGGGGCGGTAACCATCGGTTGCAGGTCCCAGTATCCCCTATGCCCCCGTCTACCCCCGCCCTCACGCTCTTCGTCAAGAACATGTAAAGGGCGGACCCCGCAAAGACAACCAGAGTCCCTGCACATCCTGGTCCGAAACCGACGATATAGTTTCAACCGGAAAGGCAGTTGTCCATGAAGAAGGGCAGGCCACATCCCGGGTACCACGCCGGTGCTCCGGCTCGTCGGAAAGGTGGACGGACCACCCCTTCGGGCCTCGACCAACCCGCCACGCTCTTCGATCATGTCGACGGGGCGGCTATCTCTCCCACTTCAGGTAACGCCTTCGCATCTTCCCACGACTATGACGAGCATGATGAGGATGCCGCGATCGATGCGCTCTTGAGCGAGTCAGGCGGCACGGGTGGAGTGGGGGGCCTTTCGCTGGTTGGTGGTGGCACGTTTGGTGCCGATACCAGCGGGCTGCATTCAAAGGTGCTCGTGCTCAATCGCGGATACGCCGCGATGCGAATCGTCTCCGCCAAGCGGGCCTTCTGCCTGCTCGCCCGCAACATCGCCGAAGTGATCCATGTCGACCTCAACCCCGATGGCAGTGGGAGCGGGCACTACATCAACTACGACTTTGAAAGTTGGCTGGAGATCAGCCAGTTGCAGCGACAGTTGGAAGCCGAGCGCCACGACTGGATCAAGACCGTGCGCATGGACATCGCAGTGCCCAAGATCATCCGACTGCTGGGCTACGACAAACTGCCCGAGCAGGCCGTCAAACTCAACCGCCGCAACCTCTTCGCACGCGACCGCAACAAGTGCCAGTATTGTGGCCGAATCTTCCCGACCAACGACCTGTCCATCGATCACGTCCATCCGCGTGCGCTGGGCGGGGGTGATACCTGGGAAAACCTCGTCTGCGCCTGCATCAAGTGCAACGCTCGCAAGGGTGGACGCACGCCCGAGCAGGCCAGTATGCGCTTGATCACCAAGCCCGTGCGACCCAAACGCAACCCGCTGATTGCGCTGCGCCTGGGCAGTGAAAAGTACCGGAGTTGGAAGGCCTTCCTTGACCACGCATACTGGAGCGTGGAACTGGGCTAGTTGAACTGGGCTAAAAGCAGGCCTGGACACACATGCTTGGTCGCCGCACAGGATCATTCAAAGTCTCATTCTGTGCAAGTCCAATCCCTCCATATCAAACATCCATCAACCTCACGCAAGGCCAGGGCCTGTGATGCCTCCGCCAACGTTTGGACCAGACATCATTCCTC
>CAYRPC010000033.1:0-25170 GCA_964425995.1 uncultured Phycisphaeraceae bacterium | reverse complement strand
ACGCGTACGAGCGCGTACGCGTACTACCAGTTCTGGCTCAACGCTGCGGACGCGGACGTGATTCGATTCATCAAGACATATACGTTCCTGTCTCAAGAGGAAGTTGGTGGACTGGAGCACAGCCTTCTGGTCAATCCTGGGGCTCGCGAGGCCCAGCGTGCGCTGGCGCGAGAAGCGACCCGCGTCATCCATGGCGCCAGCACCATGGAACAGGCAGAATCGGCGGGCAAGGCGCTATTCAGCGGCGAAGTGGCAACTCTCTCACATGAGTTGCTCGATGAAGTCTTCTCCAGCGTTCCAACCACCACGCACGCGAAGGCGACTCTTGAGGGTACGGGCGTGAATCTCCTTGACCTGCTAGTAACCACGCAACTTGCCACCAGCAAACGCGAGGCGAAAGAGTTCCTGACCGGAGGGAGCGTGACGATCAACGGCCGCAAGGCGGGTGCAGAGGATCAACTACATGCCACGGACCTGCTGCACGGCGAAGTGATCGCGATACGCAGAGGCAAAAAAGCCTGGCATGTGACACGCTGGCGATAATCGCTCCGGTTCAATCAACGCTCGGGTAGAGCAAACACACGGTCAACGCCCACGAGTCTGCATCAGCAGCCATTCACCAACAGGGGATTCTTGTCACGAAGCCTTGTCCCCTGTCCCCCGCTCGTTGAATCTAGCAGTGAATACTTCACCATGCCCACGCTCGCCGCTTGCTCCTGGTCCCTGCAACCAACCTCGCCCGAGGACTTGGTTGCAAAACTACGCGCGACCAGTCTGCGAGCGGTGCAATTGGCTTTGGGGCCACTGGTGGATGCACACGCGAATCCGCATGCTGCCTGGAATGTTGCTAGAACTCGTCGCGGGCTCGCGGACGCAGGTGTTCGAATCGTCTCGGGCATGATGGCAACAATCGGTGAAGACTATTCCTCGCTCGCATCAATTCGTGAGACGGGCGGCATCGTGCCCGATCGACATTGGCAAGCAAATCTCGCGAGGGCGCGGCTGCATGTAAGGCTTGCCTGTGAGTTGAATCTGAATCTGGTCACCTTTCATGCTGGCTTTGTCCCGCATCATCCAACCGATGCTTCGCGCCCTGTGCTCATCCAGCGACTTCGCACGCTTGCGCGTCTCTTCGCGTGCTATGGCCTGATGCTGGGCCTGGAGACTGGGCAAGAGCGAGTCCACACGCTGATCGATATCTTGCGCGAGTTGAGCGAGCCAAACGTTCGCGTCAACTTTGACCCTGCCAACATGATCTTGTACGGTATGGGTGATCCCATCGACGCCCTGCGAACGCTGCTGGACGCATCGCATCGGTTGCTCGCTGCGCCGTCCCTGATCGCACAAGTGCATATTAAGGACGCTCTCGCCGCCGAATCGACCCAGCACTGGGGGACCGAGATTGCAGTTTTACGACAACGCTCCCGCTCCAGCGATGGGCGAGCGAGCGTTGATTGGCCTGCGTTCTTCGCTGTGCTGCGTGAGCGTGGCCTGCTGGGTCGGATCGACCTCGTGATTGAGCGCGAGGCGGGTTCATCTCGTGTGCAAGATGTTGACAGCGCTGCCATCATCGTTCGCGAACTCGTGCCCGATCATCAGCCTCGCCCGCTGAAAGTAGGCGTGCTGGGCATGGGCTTCATGGGCCAGACTCATGCCAGAGCAGCCATGCGTGCAGGACTGGCGAACGCGGGCTGCTCACTCGAGGGCGTGTGCGATCCTCGCATCGAAGCCATCGCGCAACAACTCCGCGAGGCAGCGAATACTGCGAATAGCTTTCCTGATAGCGGCAACCTGGGCCCGACCCCGGGTGGAATAACGCTTGATCTTTCCGGTGTGCGACTCGCGAGCAAGCCCCAGGAACTTCTCCACGACGACACACTCGATCTGATTGTGGTCGCTACTCCGACTGATTCGCACGTCGCCATGGCCCATGCCGCGCTCGAAGCGGGCAAGCATGTGCTGGTTGAAAAGCCAGTCGCGATCACGAGTCAGGCCATTGAACAACTCCGAGCCGTCGCAAACGCACATCCGCAACTATCCTGCATCCCCGCGATGGTCATGCGATGGTGGCCCGGCTGGGCATGGACGCGAGGCCTCCTGCATGAGCAGGCGATTGGCTCGCATCGTGCCTTGACGCTCGAACGCATGGGTCAGCCGCCGACATGGTCAGAGGACTTTTACAACAATGCCCTGCGTAGTGGCGGGGCGATCATCGACCTGCACGTACATGATGTTGACTTTGTATGCTGGACCTTTGGTGTGCCCCACGCCGTCACCAGTCAAGGCGACATTCAGCACGTCGAAACCGAATACCAGTATGGTGCGGACGCTGGGGTAACCGTGCGAGCCACGGGCAGTTGGCGTCTGCCGCCGGGCGAGCGCTTCCGCATGAGTATGCTGGCACAATGTGATAGTGGAGGCGTGCAATTTAAGTTGGGCAACGATCCGGCCCTTCCCTGGGGCACATGTGCCATCCAAGGCGATCCGCCCTTTTCCTACGACCTTGCCCTCTCTCCATACGAACGACAACTTCGCGATGTCGTTGAGTGCATCCACCGCCGCGCCCCGGCCCGATGCTCGCTCGACGATGCGTTCCTTGCGGCTCGCGTGCTAGAGGCGGAGCAAGCAAGCCTTCGAACGGGCACATCGGCACGAGTCTGATCCGCCGCATGGTTTTCACAATTATTGCAACGCCGGAGTTCGTAGAGTTGTATATGCGCAAGGCTGCTTGGATCATGGTGCTGGTCGGCACGCCCATCGGCCTAGGCGGCTTTCTGATGGCGATCAAGCCCATCGCACTCATGTACCAGCAGGCAACTGCTGATCCCCTGTCGGACAAGATGCCCAGCGATGGCAAGGCGGTCGCAAAGGAAATGCTTGTGCCAGCCGCCATCGGAACGGTCGGTGGAGCCTGCGCATCCGCCGGCTCGCTCATGCTCTTTACCACGAAGCGACGCAAGAAACAATAATTCAATCGCCGGCATTGTCTTGGTTTGGTCCTCGTGCCCACTCGTCCTCCCGCCGGTTCGCTCTCCTATCCTCAACCCACATGGGTCAATTGAGCACGATTTCCGCCGCGCAAGGCGATGCCGCGTATGCAGCTGCCCAGGTTGTCGTAGAAACGCATCGACGCATATCAGCCTTCCTCAAGGCAGGTGTCACGCTCGCGCAGATCGACCAGTTCGTCGCGCAGCAACTCGCCGACCAGGGGACCCGCTCATGCTTTCTGGGATACACGCCCAGCCGACGAACGCTTCCGCCCTTTCCGTCGCATGCCTGCTTATCCGTGAACGAGTGCGTCGTGCACGGCACCGCCGGGTATCTTCGTCGGCCGATGCAAGAGGGCGACGTGCTCAAGATCGATATCGGCGTGCAATACAAGGGTTGGATCGGCGACGCTGGCTGGACCTACATCTTCGGCAAGCCCAGTGATCTGGTCCTGAGGCTGATGAACGCTGGAAAGCAATCTCTCGCGGCGGGGTGCGCAGAACTCAAGCCCACGAACACCTTTCGCGACTTCGCCGTCGCTGTCCAAACCATCGTTGAAAAAAAGTATGGCTTTCACCTGATCCGAGGCATGGGCGGGCATGGCCTGTTCAACAACGGCAAGCCCTCGCTCCATGGTCCGCCTTTTGTTGCCAATCGCCTGCCCGGGCATGGCGAATCCTGGGAAGAAGAGCACTGGGCCTGCGAAGTGGGCACGCTCGTCGCTGTCGAGCCAATGATCGCCGTGGGCACCGGTGTCCTGCTCGACAAGAGCAAGGCACCGATGGACCAGCGCTGGCCAGAGATTGTGAGCGACGGTTCATTGAGCGTCCACTACGAGCATGATGTGCTGGTGACACCAAGCGGCCCACGCATCTTGACAGAAGGAATGGAAGCCCTGCCAGACGTCATCACCTGAGATGCTCGATACCTGAGTTACTCGATCCTTCAGTTATTCGACATTCGCTCCAATACCGCACACTTCATCAATTCATTGTCCAATTACTCCACGATTCCATCATGCCACGCATCGACGACATCTTCTCCACGCTCCGTCCCGTCGGCTTCAAGGCCTTGATGCCGTTCGTCTGTGGCGGTTTTCCCCGTCCTGGCATGCTGGGCCAACTGCTCGAAGCCTGCGAGAGCGGGGGGGCTGTGATTGCTGAGGTCGGCATTCCATTCTCTGATCCAATCGCCGATGGTCCGGTGATCGCCGCCGCCATGCACGAAGCGATCGTCGCGGGCAGCACGCCCCTCAGCGTGATGCAGGAGGTCCAGGCCGTGCGTTCCAAACTTGGCTTGGGGATCGTTGCCATGGTGAGCGTGTCAATCGTCCAGCGCATGGGCGGCCCTGCTGGCTTCGCGAAACTGGCGAAGGAACATGGCTTTGATGGACTGATCGTCCCCGATGCTCCGCTCGAAGCAGCCGGCCCGATTCGTGATGCGGCCCGAGCCAACAACATGGCCTTCAGCATGCTTATCGCCCCGAGCACGCCCCGCGAGCGCGCCGAGCAGATCGCGCGGTCCTGTACTGGATTTGTCTATGTCATGGCCCGCATGGGCATCACGGGGGAATCCAATCAGACTCCCGAAGTGGCTCAACGCGTTCAGCAATTGCGGCAAGTCACCGACCTGCCGCTCGCTGTGGGCTTTGGCATTTCCAATGCCGACCATGTGGCCTCGGTCGTCAAGCACGCCGACGCAGCGATCGTGGGCAGTGCCCTGGTTCGAAAGTTGAGCGATGCCAACAAGGCCAAGCGCGACGTCATTCGTGAATGCAAGGAAGCCATCGGCTCGCTGGCCCTTGGCCTCACTCGTGATCAGCCTCAAAATGACCCCAATCGCAGGCTTACCTGAGTCACTTCGCCCTGACTCGCCCAACCCTGAATCGCGCTTGAAAGACTTATGAAGCCAAACAGCCTACTTGGAGAGTGACTCGCGCAAAAACCCGAGCAGGTTGTCGGCGCTGGTGGCTCCCGCGAAACGTCCGAGCGGCTGGCCATCGCGCACCAGGATCACACTGGGAAATCCCGAGATGCCAAACTGTGCGATATCTTCTGGCACAGATGCTGTCGCGTCGACGTAGAGCGGCACGGTCTTCTCCGCCAACTCCGTAGCGACCCGGGCATCGGCCAACGCACCGCGCTTGAATGACTGGCAAGGCCCGCACCAATCCGCCGTCACAAAGACGAAAACAACTTTTCCATCTGCCTTCGCCTTCTCCGTCGCACTAGTGAGGGTCAAGGTCTTGTCGAAGTACACGGGGGTCGGCGCTGCTCCGCTCCCGCCACCCCGGGCAAAGAGGAAGACACCAGCCATTGCCAGCACGATCAGAATTGGAAGCAGCAAAGCCCGCATGCCGCCCATGCGGGCATGCCAATGGTTCGGGTGCATGATCTCGATGCTTTGGATGCTCTGGATGCCCATGGGATGATCTCCGATTCTGTTTGAAACTGCATTGCTCATGACAGGCTTACGAGTTCTCCGGTCAATGGTTCGACGAGATCTTTTGCACTGACAATGCCCATTGGCCGCCCCCAGGCATCCTCCACGATAGCAATCCGGGCCTTTTGAGCCCGAAGGCTTGCGAGCCCTTCTCTGGCGGTAGTATCGGGCTTCAACCGAGGGACGGGCAGCAGGAGCTCCTGGGGCGACTTCTTTCCTTGCGTGTACAAGTCCAGATGCCGGATCACCCCGATAGCGCGTCCCTGCCGGTCAACAACGGGAAAGAACGCGTGGGCCTTGCCCGCGACCAGGTCCAGCACGCGAGAGCGATCCGCGCTCGCGGGCAGCACCGTGACTTTGTCCCACTCCACCATCTCATCCCGCACCCCGATGGTGCGGAACATCAGCGCTCGATCCAGCAGGGATACCTGGCTTTCTGAAAGCACGCCGTGCCCTGCACCTTCCTTGAGAAGTTGTGCGATTCGCTGACGAGCGTCACTGGCCGAGTCTCTGGGCAGTTTGAGCACCCGCTCCAGTCCGTGCGACAAAGCCTGCACGACTGGCAGTACCCCGGTGTAAGTTAAGCCCACGCGGATCATTTGAATGCTTCTCGCGAAGATCGGCGTCAACTTGTCCGAATCGACGCGGAACAACTCCTTCGGGGCCGCGTCGCCCAGCACGAACAGGATTGGTCCCAGGATCACCGTGTTGATCACAGCAATCGCGACCGCTGAATACGCGCCAGCCTGCAGGATGCTTGCCGATGCTTCGGCCACGATCGCGTTGACAATGTTGTTGCAGATCAGCAGCGTCGCCAGTAATCGCGCTGGTCGCTCCAACTCCGATCGAAGTATCCTTGCTTCGAGATCCGGGGGCGTGCGCGCCGCCCGCAGGTCCAGTCGCACGCGATTGAGGGAATAGCAGCCAACCTCCAGCCCGCTGCATAGTGCGCTCGCGGCGAATGCCAGCACCAGCAGCGACCACCAGAGTGCCCACTCTCCGGGCGATACGGCGGATGTCGTAGCCATTGTCAAAGCCAGCAAGTCGGCATGCTCGGGGACGTATGAGAGCATGTGGCTCATGGCGCAAGCCCTCCCGTGCTGATTCGGGAACCAGGTGTCGCGCCCACTGTCGCGTCAATCAGTGATACGCGTACTCGCTCGATTGTCCGTCCGCCCGAAGCCATCGCCTCAACGCGCAAAATCAAATTCCCGATCTCAACACTATCTCCCCCACGAGGCAAGCGCCCCAATCGCGCGATGATCAGCCCCGCGACAGTCGACACTCTTCCACGCTGCGCCTCGCTCAGCGATGGCTCGAAAAACTCCTCCCAGTCGCGCACGCTCAGGCGGCCCGGAACCTCCCACTCGCCAACCCCCACCATGCGGACCTGCTGAGACGGACTCTCGTCTGGAACAGCCGCAAACTTGATGAGTTCGTTGATGACATTATCGATCTGCACCATACCAGTGACTTCGCCGGCTTCGTTGACGACCATCGCAACGTCCACCTTGCCCGATCGCAGAAACTCAAGCAGTTGGTCCACCCGCGCCCGCTCGGGCACAAACCTGATCGGTTCGACCATCGCTGGCAGGGGCACGCGAGCCGAAGCGCCTTGCTTGGACAGCCTGGGCAGCACCCGGTGCGCGTTGACCATGCCGACAATTGTTTTTGCACTCAATGCACCTCGGCAAACCGGGAAGCGCGTGTAGCCCGTTTCACGCGCAACATGCAGCAGTTCCTGGCTCGTGTCCGTTGCCGCGAGCCAACGCACGTCGACCCGGGGAGTCATGATGTCCTTGACACGGAGGGTCGACAACTGCACGACGTCGCCCAGCAACTGCTCCTCGTCCTCGTGCAGCACGCCCTGTCGTGCGGCAAGCTCCACGAGATTCGACAGTTCATCGGATGTCAGAGCCTCGCGTGTTTCCGTCGAGTGGCGGAACAGCCTCGACAACGGGCCAACCACAAACCCATCGAGCACGATCCGCACCGGGCTGATCAGGCGATACCAGGCGAGAAATGGGATGGCGATGATGCGACAGAATGCAACTCGATGCACGGCGGCCAGTCCTTTGGGCAGCACCTCCGCGAACAGAAGCAGCACGAACACGCTCGACAAACTGGCGACGATGCTCCAGATGCCATCAAACCACGCCTTGGCCACCAGCGAGTAGATGGTGAAGAACGCCATGTTCACCGCGACATTCAGCAGCAGCACCGCAACCAGAAGCGAAGACGGGCTAGAGAGCAGCGTCGAAACGGCATCGCTCACGTTGGGGTAACTCTTGCGAAGCCGTATCCGATCCGCCTGAGTCAGGCTGAAGAGCGCAGTTTCCGCCGCCGAGCATAATGCAGCGACCACCACCAGCAAAGGCAGCAGCGAAGCAAGAATGGTGTAGACGTTGAGCATGTCCAGGCCACGAGACTAGCGCGGCTTTGCGTCTCCCGCATCTAAGACCGTTCCGCCCTGTCCCGAAAAATCCGCGTGCGACGGGTCATACATCGGATCGAGTTGCTCGATCAGTCGTTCCACGTAGCGCCACGCATTCAACTCCCGTCGTGCTTGCTTGGCAAGCACCGTGTGTTGAACCGTGCCTAGGACTTCGCGCGACAAAGCCGCGAACTGTGGTGTCAACCTCAGCACATACACCGCACGCTGTTCTAATGCCCAGCCACGCCAGTGCTCGCGAGCGACAGCATCCCCAGTCGCCAATGCTGATTCGACTTGCTCTCGAACTTCCATGATCTCCATCAGGAACGACTCGGGCAGGGACTTGTCCTGTTCCTTTGTCGCCCCGTCGAGGAGCAGCAAAAGCACATTCGCTCGTGACTCGTCGTGTTCAAGCAGGGCCTTCGCCTCATGCAGGCGGGCTGGGGTGGGGGCGGGGCCGGCGAGTTCGGCATCCTCGCTCGCCTCGTCGGTACCATTGATGTCTGGATGAAGCCTCGCCACATGCTGGAGATAGGCCCTTTGCACCTGTGCTGGTGAGAGGTCAAACCGGCGCTCCAATCCCAAAAGCGCGAAAGGGTCCTTTCCGCCCGCTTCGGGAGATTCACCTTTGTTTGTTGCTGATGCCGACGCCGCCATGCGTCGATAGTACGAACCCCGGTGCTACCGTTGAACCGTGCCCTGAGGAGGAAGTCAGCCAGTCGGATTGCCAGCCGGTTATCGATTCCAGTTTTTCGAGATAGGAGTCCAAGACCAGTGACCTTTGCCGCCTCCTTCAATGCTGCGACCACCAGTTCCCAGCCCAACAACCACATCGGCATCGTCGGTGTCAGCCCCGAAGGCGCGGCCTTGTTTTATCGCCTGCTGACACGCCATGCCGGACGCTTGCGCTCCCCCAGCGACCAGCCTCGCATCACCCTGCATAATGAACCGCTCTCGACGTACATCGATGCAATCCGTCACGACGACTGGCACACGGTTGGCAAACTTCTCCGCCGTTCTGCGGAGCATGTGGCTCGCTGCGGCGCCAGTTTCTGCCTGACTCCCGACAACGCTGTTCAGCATGGCGTCCAACTTGCAGAAGTCGGCAGCCCGATTCCGTGGCTGACAATGCCCGATCTGGTGGGCGAGGCTATTACTCTGGACAAGCGCCGGGTGGTTGGCATCGTGGGCACCAAACTGGTGACCCATTCCTCCACCTACCAGACCCATCTGGGCCTGAGGGGTATCCAGGTCCTTGCTCCCAGTGCGGAGCAGGCAGACTTTGTCGACCGCGTAATTTTTGAAGAACTCATTTACGGGTACAGCCGCCCAGAGAGCCATGCTGGCGTCATCGATGTTGTGCAGGGACTGGCACAACAAGGCTGCGAAGCGGTCATCATCGCTTCCAGCGAGTTGCCGCTGATTCTTCAAGAAGACACCTGTCCGCTGCCCGTGTACGACTCGGCGGAAATACTCGCTGAGGCCGCTGTGCTCCGCACCATGAAGCCGGTCTAGGGAAACCGGTCTAGGCAAGCCGCCTATCAATCTCAGACCGAGGCGAAGCGACAAGCTGCCAAAGTCAGGGATTCTGGGGAACGTGCCCTCCTGACCAAAATCTCAGGAACCACACCCCGTCACACCCCGAATCGAAAGCATGTCGCGCCAGAGCCGGGCTCGATGAGCTGACACATTCCGAACTCGCACACAGATTGGCACTGGCCCGCGAACAAATCCCGATCTACGATTAAAATGACTGGACAACCACTGGTGCAATACTGTATCTTGTGGGACACGGTCCTCGGAGCCTTTGGCAGGTCGCTCCGTGTGGCAAACTTCGCGTGTACGCTCCGCTCCCCAGGGCAGAGTTGGTACAACGCGAAGTCAGCGTACAGGAGTGAGCGTGAACAGGCGACCCTTGCCACGCTCCCCCAGACCCTCCTCGGACAGTAGTTTGAGATTGAAACGGCATTGCAAGCGCGGGACGCGCATGCCATCCGTTTCAGATTGCTGATTGGTTTGCGGTGTCGATGTTTCAGTTGTTTTGATTGACAAGAAGTTCATCCCCAAAGTGAGCAGCATAAAGCCTGGGGGCAAAGTTTGAAGTCAGTGCCGGTCAGCACAAGTCCTTTGATAGCCTTAGTCTTCGAGCCAGTCATTTCTGATTCCAGTTTGAAAATTCAGCCAGTTTGAAAATCCAGTTAGATGATTCCAGTTTGACGATTCCAGTTTGATTTTTCTTGGGTCTTCGGCGATTGATGGAGCCACGCCATGGTGAGCAGGGAATTCCGTTCGTTCCTCCCGCTTCGCAACAACGGCCTCGTAGCGCAGGATCGCGCCTCGAGCCGCATCCGGCATGGCGGCTCTCGCCTCGCCTCGCTGCTTGCCGCCAAAGTCGGGCGAGCATTTGGTGTAGATGGGCGATCAAGCAGGATCGAACGACTCGAAGAGCGCGCCCTCCTCGATGGCAGTCCCGCAAATCCCTTGCCCCTGACCGCTGGCACAGAAGGACGCTTCACAGGCGTCCAGACTATTTCCTCGCCAACCGATGTCGATTACTTTGAGTTCATCGCCCCGGCCAATGCCTTTGTGGGTGTGCTCGCCGATACCTCCAACGAGGCAAATCGAAACCTTGACTCCATCGTCCGCGTGAGCCTTGCCAGCACCGGCACCGTGATCGCAACCGGCGCCGACAATGGCTCCGTCACGAGCGGTTTCCAGAAAGACGGCTGGGCCGGTTTCCTCGCAACAGCAGGAACGCGATACATCATCGAGGTAGCAGGCCAAGCCGCGACCAGCGGTCCATACACCCTTCGCATTCGAGGCACCAACTTCACCTTCAGTGTTGGTGGTGTCGATAACCGATCCACGCCACCCGGACAACTGGGCATCGGCTTCGCCACGGGTACTCCCACTCCGACCATCAACCCCAACTCCACCTTCGTTCCCGGTGGTTCCATCTTGGGCCAACTGGGCGGTACCGGGCCCACCAACAGCCGCATTCGCCAGGACGAGTACATCTATCGATGGACCGCTCCCAACGAGGCTCGATTCAACACGCTCGTCACGCTCAACGCACAGTCCACCGAGGAAGCCAACCTCAGCACACGCCTCGACACGCACATTGATCTGTACGACCAGTCCGGCACGCTTATTACCAGCGATCAGCAGTCAGGCCGCATTAACGATGCCGCCCTTGCCTTCCGCGCAACCGCAGGTCAGACATACTACATCCGCGTCCGTGCCGACGAAGTTTCGACCCAGAACATCCAGGTTGCGACCGGCCCCTTCTTCCTGTTGTTTGATGCTCAGCCCGATCTCGCCGCCGTTGACAGGATCAGCCGTCGCTTCCAGTTCTCGGGCCAGTTCCTCAACTACGACGCGCCCCTCAACGTTCCTTCCCCAAACATCCCGACGCCCATCTTCCAGAATCAGGCCATCAGCTTTGTCTCCGAAGGCACGGGAACTGCCATCATCTCTGTCACCGGCGCACTTCCCACCATCACGCCCCTTGCCGGACGCGGCGCAGGCTTTCTCACCAACCCTGCTGTCAGCCTGTACAACGACCGTGGCGACCGCCTTGCCTTTGCCGACGACGTCTTTGGCCTCAATCCCCAACTGATTGTCCAACTCGTCGGTGGCGAGCGCTACTTCCTGGTCGTCGACGGCTTCGAACTCAACGCAGGCCAGGCCTACAACCTGTTCGCAGAGGTAACAACCACGCTCGCCGCAGTCTTCGACGACCACCCCGATGCGCCCACCGCTGGCGACACGCTGGCCAGCGCCCGTCGCAACGCCTCCGAAGCGACCGCCATTCCATTCAGCGATCCCTTCGTCACGCTCGATGCCGATGCCAATCTTGTTCGGGATCGCGGGCTGCGAGTGACTGGCGTTGCCGATGGTCGCCTCGAACCGCGCACCGGTTCCAATGTCCCGGATACCGACTTGTTCCAGTTCACAGCGCCCGCAGACATGTTGCTCAACTACAACGGCAACAACAACGATGCTGGCACCTCGCTCTTCCTGGGCGGCTCCTTTGACACGCAGGATCTGGGCTCGCAGTTCCCGGGTTACTCACGAGGTGTCACCGGCTTTGACGGGGGCGATTGGTTCGCCGTTGGCCGCCAGAACATTGTGACGGTCAATGGCGTCCCCGTCCAGCAGGGATTCATCGACAACCCTGCCACCCCCAACACCAACGGCCCGGTGATCTACGCCTCCTTCGACTGGGAACCATTCCAAGGAGAAGGCACGGCCCTGCCCCGTCGCCTCGTCATCGGTGGAGACTTCATCTATCAGGAAGTTCTTCCCAACGGCGCGATCGTCCAGATAAGCAATCTGATCGTCTGGCAGAACATTGCCGGTCGTTACCAGTGGAATCGGGGCCAAGGTCCCCAGTTCCTGGGCAACGGTACCAACGGCCCAGTCTTCGCGCTTGCACAATATAATCCAACAGCCTTTGATCCCGATGATGCTGGCCCCGCGCCGACCATCCAGGACCCTAGCCAGTCCGACTTGTATATTGGTGGCGAATTCACCAATTCCAATGGCACCGTCGCGGCAAACCTTGCTCGTTTCAATCCTATCTTGGGCTGGCGAACCGTTCCTGCTGATCCCAATCTGGATCCAACCCTTGAAACGGCGAGTGGCCCAGTCCGGGCCTTTGCCGTCTATGACGCTCCCGATGCCGGCGCCGGTCGTGCGTTCCGTGCGGGCACAGCAGGCCCACCCCCTGAACCAACACTCAATGTGGTCCTCGATCCTGGCAACCCTCCGCAAGCACTATACATTGGTGGCAGTTTCGGTCAGGGCCTCATCGGCTGGAACGGTAACAACCGTTTCACCCTCAGTGTCGGCAGCGTGCCCATCTCTGGCGGCTTTCCTACTGGCGAAGGCACGCTTCCGCCCATCGGCAACATCGACGGTTCGGTCTATTCCCTCGCGACCTACACGCTCGATCTCGACAACTACATCGATGCCGATGGCACCAATCTTGACCCAACCGGCGATCCCTTGCCGCCCAATCCAGGTCCCGTACCGCCTACCGACGACGAACCAGTGCGTTTGCTGCTCATCGGTGGCGACTTCTCTGGCCGCGACGGCATGTTCTCGCCTGGTCTCCTGGGCTGGGGTGCGGTTCGCCCCGCGCAAGACCCCGAAGACGTCGGGTACTCTCCTGCCCTCGAGTTTCTCGACTTGGGCCTGCCCATCGCCGGCACAGTGCATGCCTTGCAGCCCTGGCTGCGCGCCTCGCTGACCCAGGGCATAGATCCCGTCGAAGTGCTGGTCTTGGGCGGCGCGTTCTCCATCGGCAACATCGCCAACCTCGGCACCTTCACCAACGCATCCCTGGTTTCGCTCGCACTGGGCACCACAGGCGGCGCCATCGGCACCGACGGCCCAGTCTTCTCCCTCGCGGCCTATAACGACACCGAGGAACTCCTCGAAGAAGCCGAACTGGACTCCGGCTCCGCCAACGACACGCTCTATATCGGCGGCGACTTCGGCAACATCCTCTTCCCCTTCCCGGGAACGCCACTCGCCGCTCGCAATGTTGCGTATATCAACGCCGTCACTGGCCAGGGCAACGCGCCTCCAAACGACTCCTTCTCCTGGGGGCAGTTGGGCGCAAATGGCGTGGAGTTCCAGACCACCATTCCTGGTCGTCCCTCCGCAGTGCGCACGCTGGTTGCCTTTGACGATGGCCTCGCCAACTCGTGGGACCGCAACGATCGGCCCGCCTCGCGCCTAGCTCTCGAGCTGACGGGCACTTTCAACGATCAGGCCGACTTCCAGATTCGCGTCCTGGACAGCAACTTCAACCAGGTCTTCCCCGCTGGCTCTCTCACTGGCGGGTTCTCGAATCTCGATGAACCGCCCGGAGATGGCGATCCTGATAATCCTGGCTTCCGCGATCCCTCGCTCGGGCGCGTTGATCGCAACATCAACTTCGATGGCATCTCCGTCGTCGGCGGTCAGGTGTATTACATAGTCGTGCAGGCCGCGGGCGGCACTGGCCGCTACAGCCTTTCGCTGACCGCCGATGCTGGCCCTCGCAGGGTGCAGTTCAATCGCGATAACACGCTCACATTCAACAACACCCTTGCTCCCGCCGATGTCAACACAACGCTCGCCAATCTGCCGCGTGCATTTGCGGGCAATCGCGACGACATCACCCCTGCACCAGTCTTTGAAGAATCGCTCGAGAACGACTTCAACAACGCCATACGTCGTCAGTTGTTTGGCGTCAGCAACGACGCGGACCTCTCCGTCCTTCCCAACACAGCGACCTCTTTCAACGAAAGCCGCCACCTCCGCGAGAATCCTTCGCAGCGCAGCGCGCTCTTCCTTCAAGGGTCACAGGGCCTGATTTCCTCGATTGACGATACCGACCTCTACTTCTTCCGAGCCGCAGTCAGCGGCACCGCCGAGATTCGTCTTTCCACCTCACGCATCACGGATTCGTTTGCTTTTACTCGTACAGACTATCGCCTCGATTATCCGCCCATTGGGGGTGCGGGCGCGATAGTCATCGATGGCGCCGAGACACCCATCAACCCCTACGAAAGCAATCTGGACGCCGCGCTGCGCATCTATAGCAACGACTTCTCCCAGATCGCCTACAACGATGAGAACCCCGCGCTGGGCCTCGTGACCAATGGCGACCGTGACACTGCGAGCGTGATCTTCAACGCACTCGGACAGCAGACGATCAATGAATTCAATCGGCGTGACCCCCGCGTGGTCTTCCCGATCATCGCCAATCAGGTCTACTTCATCCAGGTCGAGAGCGCCCAGCGTTGGAGGATTCCCAACCCCGTAGCCTTCTACGACAACATCCCCGATCCTGTCGATCCGCGAACCCTCAATGCCGATCCCGAGATTGATTGGCGCTACGCCACCGGCAGTTATCAGTTGCTCTTCAACACCCAGGGCGACCAGTTCAGCGACGTGGAAAATGGACAGATCGTGACCGACGACCACGTCGATGTCGCCAGCGATGCTGTCAACGCTCCCGTCTTTGCCACGCCCATCCGCGTCGGCAGCGATCCGCAGAGGAGCGAGTCAGACGGCATCGCAACCATCTCTGGCTTCATCAACAACACCCCCGCCAAGCCCATCGACTTTGACACTTTCAAGTTTGTTGCCCCCGCAGAGGGTGACTTCGTCATCAACTTCGTCCGAGCCCCCGGCTCGACGCTGATCGCCGACTTGATCGTGTCAACCAATGGGATTAATCTGGGCCAGCCCACCAACCTGGGCAACGGCACGCTCCAACTCGTTAGCCGCGCTGTGGTGGGCCAGGAGTTCTTCATCCAGGTCAATGGCGTCGCGACCAGCGAGGGTGCATACTTCATCAACATTCAAACCGCGCCCAGCACCGATGACTTCGGCGATAAGTTCCGCTGGTGGGAGGCCGCCGATATCGACCTCGAAGACGCATCCGGCTCCGGATTCGTCGCCGGTCGCCTCGAAACCAGCGACGACACCGATATTTTCCGCTTTGACTTCCCCGATTGGGACTTTATCAACGTGACCGTCCGGCCCGTCGACGGAACACTCCGTCCCCGCGTCACCGTCTACGAAGTTTCCGAGATTCCCGTCTCGGGTGCGGGCGCGATCTTCCACCCCTTCCATCTCCAGATCGCGTCATCCAGTCGCACAGTTGCGCCCGCCGTTGGGGCGGATGTCACGGTCCGAGCCTCCGTCCAGCCTGAACGCACCACACGTTTCCCCGCTCCCAACAACCGGTCCTATCCCTTCTACTACGTCGTGGTCGAAGGCTTTGACCCCCAGGCCGATGTGGGCCGCTACGAACTGAGCATCAGTTTCAGTTCCACCGACGATCATCCCGATGCCGCGGACATCGACAACAACGACACCTACGACATCAGCCAGTTTGACTTTGCCTCACGCATTAACATCGATCCCTTCTCCGGCTCTGGTGCCAGCAACGGCGTGATCGAAGTCCTGGGCGATACCGACCTCTTCACCTTCGAAGTCCCTGCCAGCGGTCCTGTCACGGTCAACCTGACTCGCGCCCTAAGCAGTGGCTTCCGTGGTCGTGTTTCGATCCTGGATGCCTCGGGCGTGCTGCTCGGCACGCGCGGTATTCTGGGCGACGATGGTTCAACCGCCCCAGTCAGCGCATTTGTTCCCTTCGTCGCAAGAGGCACGCGGCTCTTCATCGTCATCGAACCGGTCGCACCAAACACCAACACCACACAGACTGGTGCCTACTCCGTCAACGTCATCGCACCCTCAGTCGATGACCACGCCAATCAGAACGAATTCTCCCTCGCAACCCCCATCTTCATCCTCGCCAGCAACGGTCGAGGCCAATTGGGCGGCTCCACGGCAGGCCAGACCGGCAATCCGCGCATCAATTCCGCGGCCGATACCGACCTCTTCTACTTCTTCAGTGTCGCCGACGGCTCACACACAGTCACCATCACTCCGCTCTCGGGAAACACGCTGGGCCTTCGCCCAAGCGTCCAGGTCTTCCAGGCAGTCTTCAACACGCAGGGAACCGAGACTGGCCAGGTCCTGCTTGGCTCTTTCGATGCTGCCAGTGCTCTTGGCGAGGCAATCTTCACGTTCAACGTCCCCGCCCCGCTCGGCAAGTACTACATCCTTGTTCTCCCCTTGCCCGGTGCCAACACGATAACCCCCGCCCAATATCGCGTCGCCGTTCAGGGCCCCATCCCAACCGTCCAGCCCCCGGGCCAGGATACCGGCGAGATCGACTTCAACGCTCCGACCACCATCGTCCTCAACGATCGCACGGGCGATGGCAGCACACTGCGTCAGGGCCTGCGTCCCCAGTTGCCCGAGATCAATCCTTCCGGTGATCGCGACCTCTACAGTTTCACTACACTCGCACCGGGCCGCGTCTTTGTCCGCCTCGCCTTGCCCGATGGCTCAACCCTCCTGGGCCGCATTGATGTCTTCCGCCGCAACCCCGACACCTCGATCGTCGCCATCGGCAGCGACGAGATCAACAACTTCGGCTCCGCCGCACGCATTGATTTTGCCGCCAGCGCTGGCCAGGAATTCCTGGTGATCGTTGACGCTCCGGGCGATTCGACCGGCTCCTACATCCTCGAAGTCGACACCCAGCCCGTGGTCAACCGCTTGGTCTACCCCGAGGGCTACTCCACCAACCTCATCAGCGAATTCATCCCGATCGTCAATCCCAACCCCTTCCCCATCAGTTACACCGTCAAACTTTATTACTCATTCGCCGATGAGAACGGTGATCGCCTCATCGACACCTTTGATACCCGCATCATCGGTGCGAGCGCTCGCGACGGCGTGACCATCAACGCTCCTATCAATGGCCAGATCGTCCAGGAAGGCCCCGTCCGCCAGAACGTTCCTTATTCGCTGGTTGTCGAGTACCAGTATCCATCGACCTTCACCAACGGCTCTGGCCAGACCGTCGCGGTTGATCCCGCCACCATCCAGCCCCTGGGCGCAACTGCTTCCCACTACGACTTCGGCAGCAGCACGGGCGATGCCTTTACCAGCACCGTCGCCGACCGCTGGGCCTTCGCTCGCCTCGAACGTTCACCAGGCAGCGCCCTCAACTACGTCGTCGTCTGGAATCCCCAGGACTACGCCGTTGAAATGCAACTGGTCGCGTACTTGCAGGATGGTCGCCAGATCACCCTGCCCGGCGCGGGCCAGTGGCGTCGCATCGAAGCCACCCGTCGTGAGGGCTTCGGCATCGACGACTTCTCCGAATTGGGCACGGCCGTCTTCAGCGCGGTTCTCCTGACTCGTGTCGCTCCCGAGGCCAACGGCACGACCGATCCTGCCAAACTCGCCGTCTTCGAGGGCGTGGTCGCCGCCGTCAGTGCCTATCGCATTATTCCTGGCCAGGAAGCCGCCTTCGGTGCCATCGGCGATGCAGAGTTTGGCTCACGCCGTGGTGCCATCACCAACCTGACCCAGGGCAACGGTGTGCAGTCCGAGATTGTCATCTTCAACCCCAACCAGGATCCCGCAACCGTCACCCTTTCGAGCAGGTTCATCCGCACCGGCCTGACCGGATTCTCCCGTCAGGTCAGCATCGGCCCCGGTCGCTCGACGGTGATCAACGCATCGACGCTGGGCATCACGCCAGGCCAGCCCGTGGGCATCACCTATGTCAGCAACCTCGCCGTATCGGTCCAGTCTGTCCAGTTCCAGCGTGGCGATGCCGATGCGTCAAGCGCCCGCTACGCCGCCGGTAATCGCTTCCTCTTTGGCGATGCCTTCATCGATGCTCGCACCGCCGGTCGTCAGTACTTTGAGACTCTCTGGTTCTACAACCCAACCAACGTCAGCAACGCCGTGACCATCAGGCTGGTTTTCTTCAATAACCCCAACCAGCAGACCGCCACCATCAACATCAATCTCCCCGCCAACGGCTTCGGAGAGATTCGCCTCCACGAGCGTCAGGAGATTCTCAGCGTCGGCGGCCCCGTCTGGTTCGCCATCGACGCCAGTTCGGCCCTTCCCTTCATGGTCAACCTTGAGCACTACGACCTCTTCCTGGGCGGCGGCTGGGCCGCGGCGGGCGTGCCCTTCGGCATCGAAACTCCCCTCGATCAGTTCCGTTCCTGAGTAACGCAGTGACAGTCTGTTACCAAGGCCCGAGCAAATCGCTTGGGCCTTTTTCTTGCGCTCGTGAGCTTGCACGCTTGAGGAGCCAGGCTCTGAGGAAAGTGCATGATGCACCGCCCCGAATGATGACGGGTCATGACACTGAATGATCTGCTTGCTTGCTCGTTCGAGTAACGCGACTGCCTATCGCATCGTCGCATCAATCGAATCAACTTCGAGCATCGCCGCTTCGTTCTCGTTCGCTCGATAGGCCCGAAGCAGGATCGACATGCGCCCCGTTCGGGTCGGCGCGGGAGTGGCCCCAACCAATTCGCTTGCAGGCATTTCCAGTGTGACCTGAGTGCTGGCAAAGAACGCCTCGCGCTGTCCATTGCGCCACGTTCGCACAAGTTTGGGCGCTGGCTGGAGCGTCCACAATTCAACCACCGACCCACGCGAGGTTATCGCATCACCTCGCACCTGCAACTCAATGTCCACCTTCCCCGGACTGGCAAATGTCAGTGGCACCACGATGTCCACAGTCTGAGTGTCGCTCAGCATTGTTCCTTCCAGGTTGACCCCCGCCTCCTGCAAAAGCACCGAGAGCGAACGATTGTCCGTTGACAGCACGGATTGAATCACCGCCGGCGCTGCCAGGGAAGCATCGCCAAAGGTGGCCCGCGCTCTCGCCTCCGTCGCTTGACTTCCCGCGCATCCGCCCAGCGCCATGCTGGTGACTATTCCAGCGACCAGACCAGCCCGAAGTGTTGTGTGTTTTATCATACCGTCGGATGGTATTCATACATCACTGTCGCGAACGATGCTCGATCAATGCCCCGACTCTGCGTGCCTCTTACACATATTCAGACTGCAAAGAAACCATAAACCGGTTTGACGCGCATCATCAGCCGTGCTAGTCTTCGATTGCATCAAGAGCTCAAGGCACCTGCCTTGGGCGGCAACCGAGCCGGACACACAGTCTGGTCGCGGTGCTGAGGTCACCCTGGGAAGGGCGATCGATGCGGCTGCTGGCCTTTGGCCTTCGGCAAAAAAGCGTCCTTTGTCGGGCGCGTCCCTTCCCAGAGTTGGTCTTTCCTGATGCCACTGCTTCAAGGAGCAACCGGCATGGCCACGTCATGGAATCAAACCCACGGAAAGTCACTCGCGTCCACCAGAATCGCCGCGGCACATCGAGCCGAACCCAGACCGCGTTCCCTGCCCGCAAACGCCGGCATCGCCACCGTCGCCATTCGAGGCGGGCGTGAACTTGATCCCTCGACTGGTGCGATTCTCACGCCCATTTGCCAGTCGACGACGTATGTCCACGAAGCGGTGGGGGTCCACAAGGGCCACACCTACAGCCGGGCCAGCAATCCCACGGTCTGTGCCCTTGAGTCTGCGTTGGCAGCCTTGGAGGACAGCGGGCAGGACAAGCCTTCTTTCAACCAGGCCGAATCATTCAACCAAGCCTCCAAAGCCGCCTGCTTCGCTACTGGCATGGCAGCCATCAGCGCCCTTTGTCTCAGTGTCCTGCGCAGTGGCGATCATGTCGTCCTCTCCAACGTTCTCTACGGCGGCACCGTGCGACTCGCCGAGCAGGTGCTCAAGCCGCTGGGCATCCAGGTAAGTTTCGCCGACGCGACGCGAGTCGAAGCAATCCAAGCGGCTATCGGTGCAAACACCAAACTCGTGCTTATCGAAACGCCCGCGAATCCAACGCTCGTGCTCACCGACGTGGCAGCCGTCTCGCGGGTGACCAAAGCCAAAGGCGTGCTGCTGGCGGTTGACAACACCTTTCTCACGCCCGTCCTCCTCAGGCCCTTGGACCTTGGTGCCGACATCGCGGTCTACTCCACCACAAAGTACATCGAGGGGCACAACGCAACCGTGGGCGGCTCGCTGCTGACGCGAGACCAGACGCTCGACGCGCGGTTCAGACTCATACGCAAAACTGTCGGCAGCATCCAGGCGCCCTTCGAGGCATGGTTGACGCTGCGAGGCCTCAAGACACTCCCGCTCCGCATTCGCGAGCATTCTCGCAGTGCCCAGATAGTCGCTGAGTATCTGGAGCACCATCCCCTCGTCGCTCGCGTCGCGTATCCCGGCCTCCCGTCCTTCGCTCAGTACGACCTCGCGCGCACCCAGCATGCCCTCCCGCGTCGCGATGGCATCGCATACCACGGCGGCATTATCTCCTTCGAACTCAAGGGCGGCGCCGATGCGGGTCGCACGCTGATGAACTCCGTTCGTCTCTGCTCGCTCGCAGAAAATCTGGGCGCAACCGAAACCCTGATCACCCATCCCGTGTCAATGACGCATGGCGATGTGTCCCGCGCACAACGCGAGGCGACTGGCATCACCGAAGGACTCGTGCGCCTTTCGGTCGGACTGGAGGACGTGGGCGACATCATCGCCGATCTCGAAAGCGCCTTGACAGTGGTGGCGTCCAGCGTGAAGCGCACCAACGCGAAGCCCCGTACCAGACGAGCCTCGCTCGCAACCGTCTAATCACTCTCTCGCACCAAAGACCACAAACCAGACATCACACACATCGCTTTCAACGGGAAGGAACGCTCGATGAAATCTCCTTCTGTTCATTCATGTCCAAGTTGCATCGTCCTCAAGTTCGGCAGTTCTGTCTTGCCGACGGAAGATCATCTGGCCCATGCTGTGCATGAGGTATACCGATACCTCCGTGCAGGTCGACATGTCATCGCTGTGGTCTCTGCAATCGGCGGAGCAACAGACCAACTCCTCTCGCACGCCAGTCAGTATGGCGAGCGGACAACCAGCGTGGGCATCGCCGCGCTGGCCGCCATCGGAGAGGCTCGGGCCGCCGCCCTGCTGACGCTCGCGCTGGACAGGGCTGGCGTGCCCGCAAACACGCTCGATGCCGCCGCGATCGGGCTATCCACGCTCGGAGACCAACTCAATTCCTCGCCGCATACAGTCAACATTGATGCCATCAAGGCCGCATTCGCGGATGCGCCGGTGCTTGTGGTTCCGGGCTTCGTCGGGCGAGATGCTCTCGGGCGAGCCACACTGTTGGGTCGTGGCGGTTCAGACTTTACCGCCGTCTATATCGCCGCCGCCCTGTCCTGCGAGTGCGTGCTTGTCAAGGATGTCGACGCGCTCTTTGATCGAGACCCCTCGGTCGATCCTGTCCATGCCCAACGCCTGATCGAAGCAAACTACGACGACGTGCTCGCACTCTCAGAAGGCATCGTCCAGCACAAGGCCGTGCGCTTCGTGCAGGAACGGGGCGTCCGCGTCAGCATCGCTCGTGTGGGCCACCATGCTGGCACGGTCATCCATGGCGGCCCAACCAAACGGGGCGAGGTCGGCGTACGAACTCGATCGCGCCCGCTGCGCGTTGTCGTGCTGGGCGTTGGCGCAGTTGGCAAGGGCGTTGTCGATCACATCCTGCGTCTCCCAGACATCTTCCAACTCGTCGCGGTCATCGCTCGAAATGTTGCCAAGGCACAGTCAAACGTGGGCGCAGCCGTTCGCGTCCTGAGTGACCCGATCAAGGCAGCACAAACCCTTGAATGCGACATCATCGTCGAAGCACTGGGCGGCATCGAGCCAGCCACCGCCGCCATCCATGCCGCCTTGGAAAGAAGTATCCATGTCGTGTCGGCAAATAAGGCCGCTATCGCAGCATCGCTTACTTCGCTGCGAGCATTCGCCAGTGTAAAGAATGCCCAACTGCGATTTTCCGCCGCCGTTGGTGGCGGCGTGCCAGTCTTGGAGCGTGTGCGTGCGATTGCTTTGCACAGCGACATCGTCGAGGTGCGAGGCGTCATCAACGGAACGACCAACTTCGTTCTCGACCGCTTGCATGCGGGCGTTGCCTTCAAAGATGCCGTGCTCGCGGCCCAACAAGCGGGCCTCGCAGAAGCCGATCCCAGCAGCGATCTTGATGGCTGGGATGCATCATACAAACTCATGCTCATCGCCGATGCCGCGTGGGGAAGCGTTGTGCCGCTCGACCGCATACACCGAGAGTCCATTCGAGCAATTGATACCCAGCAGGCAAGGCAAGCCTCCGAAAGTGGCCAGGTCTATCGCGTGATCGCAAGCCTGGTTCGCGATAGTCATGGTGAAGTTTGTGGCGATGTACGACCCGTGCGCGTGCAAAGGGACGACCCGCTCGCCCGTGCCACCGACGAACACAACTGCGTCTTGATTCGCACCCGCGATGGAGCCCAGCATGTCCTGCGCGGGCGCGGGGCAGGACGTTTCCCCACCGCCGAATCGGTTCTGGGCGACTTGCTCGACCTTGCGACTGACTTTGCAAGTCCCCGAGCATCAACCAATCAAACGCAGACCTTGATCGCGGAGGGCATCAACCGATGAGCACGCAACCACAGCACATATGGAAGCCCGAAACCACACTCATCACTGGAACCCGTGCCGCGGTATCTCGATCAGGTCACTCTCAAGCAGCGATCATTCCAACCACACCGCCGATTTATCTCAGCGCAACTTTCCATCAGGAGTCAGCAACGCAATTCGGCGAATACGACTACTCCCGAACTGCCAATCCCACCCGTGAAGCACTCGAATCCCGTCTAGCCTTGCTCGAAAATGCCACGCGCGCATTCGCGTATCCAAGTGGTATCGCAGCGATCAATGCCGTTGCCGCCTTGCTGAGGCCAGGCGACGAAGTCCTCGCATCGTGCGATGTCTATGGCGGAACCTATCGCCTCTTGAGCCAGGTGTGGGAGCAGCGAGGCATCGCCATTCGATACGTTGATGCCAGCGATCTCAACGCCGTTCAGCGTGAATGCACCAACAAAACCAGGCTGATCCACGCGGAAGCCCTGGGCAATCCCATGCTCAGTGTCTGCGATGTCGCTGGTCTTGCGCAAGTCGCTCATGATTTCGGTGCTTTGCTCAGCATCGACAACACAAGCCTGACACCCCTGAACCTCAGACCCCTTGCGCTGGGCGCGGACATCGTGGTCCACTCCGCAACCAAGTATCTTTGCGGACACAGCGATGTCACGGCGGGCATCGTGCTTGTCCGCAGCGAGGAGATCGCACACAAACTCGCCTTTCACCACAACGCCGAAGGCTGCGTGCTGCCGCCGCTGGATAGCTACCTGCTGCTGCGCGGGCTTGAGACGCTGGGTGTGCGGCTTGAGCGTCAGCAACGCAGCGCGCTCGTCATCGCGCAACGCCTGTCGCGTGAAGCAGGCATAGTGCGCGTGCGATATCCGGGATTGAAAGCCCAACCCGGCGCGGATATTCACGCCAGCCAGTCCAGCGGGCATGGCGCGGTCATCAGCCTTGAGACCGGCGACGTAACCCGTTCCAAACAAATCGTCGAGTCACTCGCGCTCTTCGCAACCCGCGTCAGTTTCGGTGCCGTCTCTTCCTCCGCCAGCATGCCCTGCTTCATGTCGCACAAAAGCGTGCCCGAGCATCTTCGAGCCTTTGCACCGCCATCAGATCTTTTAAGACTATCCATCGGTCTCGAAGACGTTGAAGACTTATGGGCCGACTTGCAGAACGCACTTGCCAGCAAAGTCTTGGGAGGTCTCGCTTGACCAGCCTGCTTGTCAAAAAAAACATCGTCATTGTCGGTGCCACCGGTGCCGTGGGGCGTGAGGCACTCTCCATTCTCGCCCAGCGTGCCGTACCAGCAGATCGCCTCAAAGTCGCCGCCTCGCCAGGTTCCGTTGGCAAACTATTGCCTTATGCAGACTCCTCCTTGGTGCTACACGCCGTCGATGAAACGTTCTTTCATCAAGCCAACATCGCACTCTTCTGCGCCACTTCAAGCATTGCTCGCCAGTGGGCGAGCCATGCAGCCAACTCCGGTTGCCTCGTCGTCGACAACTCCTCCGCCTTTCGTGCTGAGCCAGACGTGCCGCTGGTCGTACCCGAAGTCAACGCACGGGCTATCGGCGATTCTCGACTCATCGCCAACCCCAACTGTTCAACAATCATTCTGCTCCTCGCCCTGGAGCCGCTTCGAAACCGATTCGGTGTTGAGCGCATCGTCGTTTCCACCTATCAGGCTGTTTCGGGCGCAGGCGCAGCCGCGATGGACGAACTTCGTGAACTCTCGCGAGTGGTACTCAAAGGGGGCGAACCCTCGCCCCGTGTCTTCAAAGAATCCTGCGCCTTCAATGTCTTCAGCCACAACTCAAGTGTTGATCTCGATACTGGCCTGAACGGCGAAGAAGCCAAGATGATCACAGAGTCTCGCAAGATATGGAACAACCCGACACTTTCCATCACCCCGACTTGCGTTCGTGTCGGTGTCATGCGTGCCCATACTCAGTCCATCACCGTGACACTGGCAAGACCAGCAACCGAGGTTCAGGTACGTGCGGCCTTGCAGTCGGCTCCGGGCCTGCGCCTTGTCGACGACCGCGTGAACAACTCCTTCCCAACTCCCCTCAAGGCCACTGGTGGCGATGATGTTCTCGTGGGTCGCATCCGACCCGACCCGGGCATAGCAATGGATAGCGAGGGACGCTCTTGCTCTTGGTGCCTGCTCATCAGTGCCGATCAATTGCGCAAGGGAGCCGCGCTCAACGCCGTGCAAGTCGCGGAAGCCGCCATGCTCTCACACCGCTGAGGACTCACCTTCACATCGAGTTGTACGAAGGATGGTCCCGTGTACGCTGCTCGTCTCATCACAACCATGCCAGCCAGAGGCCACTTCACTTCAATCCAGCATGGGCGGGCGGGGCGGTGCGTGG
>CAYRPC010000032.1:0-26761 GCA_964425995.1 uncultured Phycisphaeraceae bacterium | reverse complement strand
TCACGCTGCTCCGCGGGCTCGATGGCGCTCCAAACACTGGCGACGACATAGTGACCGGTACCGACGGCGAGAGTGTCGTCTCGACGCGCGCAGGACAGCGAACCGTCCAGACCGTCGATTCGGCGATCGGTGTTCGCGGCTCGATCGGCGTGCCCAACACTTTCCAGTCTGATGTCGACGTCTTCCACCTCAACAATCGCCAGCCTATTGCGCCAGGCCAGAGGGTTCGCCTGACCCTCCGCCTCTCGGCAACTGGTAGCGATCTGGGAAGCCTGAGCATCCCAACCACCCAGGACCTTCGCGGCTATGTGCAATTGGGCTTCTTCGAGACCACAAACTCCCAGGCGACCGACGACGCCAACCTCGTCTTCTCTTCGACCGACTTCCGCGCCAACGGCGGCACGCCCAACACCACCATCGCTCAGAGCGACGCAACGACCTATGGCTTCGATGCCAATGGCGACTACTTCATCGACTTCATTGTCCCGCAGGCGCAGGGAACCAATGGCGGCGCAGGCACCTTTGCGACCTATGTGCAGGGCATCGTAAACAGCGATTACCAGCTTGAAATCATCACCGATGGCTCGGGCTCAACCCAGCGCCGCACCCAGCGCATCTTCCTTGAAACCAATGGTGGCACCGTCGATTGGCTCGAGACCGGCAATCGCGTCACCGATCTTCTTCCCTTTGATGCCAGGTCGCTGGCGATTGCTGGCTCGGTCGCCAATGGCCAGCCCGCCCAGACCTACATCCTGAACTCTCTGGTCACCAACCTCAACGCCCTCTTCCGCAGCGTCGGCGTGGACGTCATCTTCTCCACCAACCCCGGAGACTTCGAGTTTGGCGAATTCTCGACCATCTATCTCACTTCGAGCAACGATCCTGTGAACGCCTTCTTCGATACCTTCACGGCCTTCAACTTCCTTTCCTTTGCGCAGGGCAACTTCAACCAGCTCTTCAATCCCGTCCAGCCCTATGGCGTGGCCCAGCGTTCTGACCCCTTCAACGCCCGTCTCGACGACGAGGCCGTGGTCTTCTTCCCGACGTTGTCGCTCATCGGGCGAACCCCCAGCCTCTCGGACATTGAATTGCTCATCGAGAACTTCACGGCGGCGGTGGCGCGTCGTGCTGGCGAACTCATGGGTGTCCGTATCACCGAGGACGATGGCACAAACAACGCGAACAACACCTTCGACGCGCTGGCCGCCAACTCCGTGGACTTTGGCCGAAACGCGCCCGCCTTCAACCCCAACTACATCATCTCCAGCAACAGCCGTGCCCTGTCGGGCAGTGCCGACACCGTCACTTCGACCAACTTTTTCCTGGGCAGACAGATCGGCTTGCAGGTTCTTCGCCAGAACATCTCGCCCACGCTTTGACTCACCCATGCTTTGATTTGCCCATGCTTTGATTTGCCATGCTTTGATTTGATTGGTTCGCTGGTTGGTGTGTTCAGTCGGTTCTGTTTATCCAAGCAAGTGCAAAGGCTCCGACCACTGGTCGGAGCCTTTGCTTCTTTTGCTTGCAGCGTTCTGCCTATCGGGATATCTGTGCCTTTAAGGATGTCTGTGACAGTTGCTGGGCGTGCTGCACCAGCTGCGAAAGCCACTGTCCGACTTGCATCGCTTGCGCCGTCAGTTGCTGCATCTGCATCGCCTGCTGCCTTGCTTCGAGTTGTGCTTGCAAGTGCACCTGTTGGAGCGATAGCAGCGAGGGGTTTTCGATAGGCGCTCTCTCGGGCGTACGTCCCTCTGCTTGTTGTCGCAGGCGTGCGGCGCGCTCTTCCATCATGTCCATGGCAGCAGCGCTGGCTAGCGTGTGGTCGTCACTTCGTGCCACAGCCTGATCGACCCCGGTTCTGGCCGCGTCCAGACGATGGAGCAGACCCTTAATGTCCTGGCGAGCAGCATCGAGTCGCGCAAAGTCTGAAGCGACTTGCGAAGCAGGGACTTGTGAACTTTGTTCGTTGCCAACCATTGCCGCCGATCGTGGCGCGGCCTCGCGAGTTTCCATCAGTGCCGGCAAGCGTGAAAGCACCTCACGCTCGACCGCCTGCACCATCTGCTCGCGCAGGGCATGCTTCAGTTGGTCTGACTCCGAAGCGAGTTGTTCTCGTCCCGCGTTGACGATCCTGCCAGCGTCGGTGCGAACAGCCAGCAATTGCTCTGCGATTTCGGTGGCGACCGCTTCGGTGCGTCGCTCCGCGTCGTCGCTCGCTGTGCGAAGCCGCAACTCTGCACGAATCAAGGCCTCTTCCAGCCTCTTTTTCGCGAGTTCCGCGCGGTCCATGCCGAGATCGGTCTCCGACTGGATCGCCAAGATCCGAGCTTCAAGCCGACTCATGCCCGATTCAAGTTCGTGCAATGCCTCGCGGGCCCGCAGGGTCAGCATGTCGAGTTGGGTCGAGATCGCCTTGCTCGCGGTCTGAGTCAATCGCTGCTCGATCGAGGCGAGCATCGCCGGATCGAGCGTGGCGTTGGCTGTGGCCAGCATCGCAGGTGCGGGTTCTTCGGTCAATCGTCTCTGGTCCCGCGCTGCGAGGATCGCGTCGGCACGAGACTGATCCAGTGCGTCCCGAACAATCGTGCTCAGATCGCTGGTCAGTCGTTCTCTGGCACCATCCAGCGCGGTCTGAATCGCTTCCTGCACGATCGCATCGCGCTGCTGGGCGACTTCCCGCAGAATTGTGTCCCGAAGCTCGCGGGCCTTGGTCAGCGCGGTCTCGTTGCTCACGCGGTCGAGCAATGCCTGGGTACGGCTGATGCGTGTGTCGAGCGTCGGCAGGGCTTTGAGAGCACCATCAATCCGGCCTTGCAGGTCCTTGATCAACCCGCGAACGCTCTCTTGCATGTGCCCCATCTGCACGCTCGTGGTCGAGAGTGTGCGGGCCTGTGTCTGGGCATCCGTGGTGAGTTTGCGAAGGGTCCCGGCAAGCGAATCAAAGGCAGCCTGATCCACCACACGGGGCGAGATGAAGGCCCGTTCGACTGCCTCTTCGAGGGTGCGGTCCAGGGCATCGGGTGGGTTGATGACGATTGCATCAGGCACTTGGGAGGATGACGACGCCGCATCTGCGCTCGCTGCTTCGGCCTGCTCCAATGCCATCGCGACCGACTTGGCCATCGGGCTGGTGTCCAGGGATTGGGGGCGCTCTGTGGTCGTTGGCATGCGGCATCCTCCGCGTCAAACTCGGCTCCGCCGAGTGGTCAGTGGAGTATCGGACGGAATCATGCGGAGTCAGCAATGCCCATTGTGCCCATTGTGCATGCGTGTGAAGGAATGAATATCTGGCCACCGCAAGTGGGTGGGGCGAATCAGTTGGTGAATATGTGGGCGAATAAGGGATATCAATATCCTGCCCCATCCCGACCCGCTTGCTCGCCTTCGGGGTTCGTACGCTGCTGTGTGAGTTCCCCCCATGACAATTCGAAGTTGGATAATAAAGTTCGGCTGCAGCGGTGGATGGCGGACGCTGGCGTCGCGGCCAGGCGGGTCTGTGAGCAGTTGATTGAGGAGGGGAAAGTCCGCGTCAATGGTCGTGTCACCAAGAAACTGCCGGTCTTTGTGGATCCCCAGGAGGATCGGATCGAAGTTTCGGGGCGGCTCATTCAGCCGCCCGCGCGCCATGTGTACATCATGCTCAACAAGCCCGAGCGGGTACTGGTCGCGGCGGCGGACGAGCCCGGTTTGGAACGGACCAAAGTGACCGACCTGGTACGTCACGCCCTTGCACCACGCCTTTTCCCGGTGGGTCGATTGGAGTGGGACGCGCAGGGATTGGTGCTCCTGACCAATGACGGGGCATTTGCCCAGCGTCTGACCCATCCGCGCTACAGCGTGCCCAAGGTCTATCGCGTGCAGGTCAAGGGGCAGGTTGCTGAGGAACGGATGATCGACCTGCAATCGTCCGTGCGTCGCCAGGCGAAGTTGGCGATCAAGCGCGATGCAGCACTGCGTCGCCAGGAGGCCAAAGCTCAGGCGGGCGGGGGACCATTCGCGATTGCGCTTGCTGGCGGGAGTTGGGGCGCTGGGGGTGGTGAGGGCGTTGGTACTTCGCGTCGCAAGGAGCAGTTTGTGCCGCCACTGGTCAAACTCGTGGCCGGGGCGCATGGCGCGTGGGCCGAGCAGCGCGAGAGCCAAGGTGTGACGTTGGAAGTGACACTTGTCGAAGCCCGGGGTATACCCTTGCGTGATGTACTATTTGGAGTGGGGCTCCCTGTGCGCAGGCTCACCCGTGTAGGCGTAGGAGGCCTGCGGCTCGGGCAGTTGAAAGTGGGGGACTGGCGAGAATTATCTGCGCAAGAAGTGCGCGAATTGCTTGCAACGCCATCCTGGGATGGCAAGGAAATATCCGGCCCCGAAGCGCTCGAAGTGCGCAGTGTGGCAGACAGGCCTGTACGCGAGCGTGCGCCCACACGCGGCCTCAGTTCACGGGCCATCGAAGATCGAGAGCGGCGGAAGGCGGCCAGGCTCTTGGACCGAATAAAGGAAAGCGGGGAAGTTCCCCCGGCACCTGGGCGTTGGCAGGGTACTCCGGCTCGCAGCGCTGAAGTAGGAGCGAGCGAGAGGTCGGCAATGCCCCAACGCCCCGCACGCAAGTTGAGTGAAGGTTCACGTCCGGGTTCACGTCCGGGTTCGAATTCTGGTTCTGGTTCGAGTCCGCGTCCAAACTCGCGTCCTAGTTTGGGTCCGGTTCCGTCCAGTGCTCGCAATGTGGAAGCGGGCAAGCGGATGGGGCGCGTGCCCAAGGGCCCGCGAACTATTCTGCCGGAATGAAGCGTGATTGATTGAGTGTTCAGTTCTTGCGTATTCAGTTCGAGTTTGTGGGATGAAGGAACCAACAGGTGTTATGCAACTGCTGAACTTGTTCAAGTCGAAGACGCGCACGACCCGCATGGGACGCTACGTTGTCCATCGGGCGCGAATGCTGTGGCGCGTCGCGGCGAAGAACTACAGCCGCAGCCAGATCACTGGCATGGCCGCGGCCTTGTCGTTCCGAACGATCTTCGGGCTCGTACCCGTGATGGCCGTGAGTCTGGTCGTGCTGCACCGCTTCGTGCCTGCGGAGAAGGTCAAGTCGGTTGTCACCAACTTCCTTGAGTACACGGGGCTGACGAAGATCGTCGTGTCGGAGCCGCCTGTTCAAGAGGCCGCGGCGACGGTTCCGGGTTTGAATATTTTCGGCTTTGGTATGCCGACTACGGGAGTTGTCTCCGAGGTGGTGAAGACCACGGCGGCGGTCGAAGCAGCGCAGAGCCAGCGGCTTGAGGACTGGATCACGACGCTGCTCTCTCGCGTGGACGGCATCAACTTTGGCGCCATCGGAATGGTGAGCCTGGTCATGCTGCTCTACGCGGCGCTGTCGATGGTGGTGGAGATTGAGAAGGCCTTCAATCAGATCGCGGAGGCGCCGACCGGCAAGTCATGGGTCAAGCGGATCACGCACTACTGGACGCTGCTGACGCTGGGGCCGCTGCTGCTTGTAGTGGGCTTCGCGGTGGCGCAGGGGTTGCAGCCGTTGATCAAGAGCAATCTGGAGTGGGCGCTGCCATTGAGCGGGCAATTGCTGTGGGACTTTGTCGGGTCGTTGATTGCGATTCCAATCAGCATGATCACGCTGATGATCCTGTTCACGAGTGTTCCCAACAAGCGGATCGATTTCCGGGCAGCGCTGTGGGGCGCGCTTGGTGCTGCGGTGCTATGGGAGATGAGCAAGTGGGGGCTGGTGGCGTACGTCAAGTACAGCACCTCATACGCCCGGCTCTATGGTGTGATCGCGCTGCTGCCCCTCTTCTTGCTGTGGGTGTATGTCACTTGGATCATCGTGCTGCTGGGGTTCCAGGTCGCGGTGACGTTGCAGACCTTCCGCGTTGTTTCCCGCCAGGGCTTCCAGCAATCGGTACTGATGGCGCTGGGGCTATTGGCGGAGGATCAGGTGCTGGGTGTTGGGGGTATCGCGGGGGGTCCTGGCGGGCCGCGATTGATGGGAGTGGCGGGCACACAGGGGCATCTGGGCAGCATTCGCGTCCTCGACCATGGATTGCCGCTTCGAGCGATGGTGGTCGTGGCCCATCGATTCAGCCATGGGCTAGCGACTGACTTGCCCACGCTCTCGAAAGAACTTCGTAACGACGAGGTATTGCTCAAAGGCTTGGTTGAAAGGCTGATCAACGCGGGATTGCTCCACCAGATATCGACGGAAGGTGCGACCTCGCCTTCCTACGCGCTCGCCAAGCCCGCTCAGGTCATCCTCGCCTCGGATGTCTTCGCGGCTGGCGAAGAGGTGCTGGAGGGGGCGGGCGACCGGACGACTATCACGACCAAACTCCGCGACGCACGTCTCACGGCCTTCCGGGGGGTATCGGTGGCGGACTTGGTAGCCGAACTGGTGCCGCCCCAGCCCCGAGAATCGGATCCGATGATGCCCGGTATGGCGTTGTCGGCGTAGGGCAGAACCCCAGTCCACGACGCGGCTGGGCGTACGATTGCTACATGAAGACACGAGCATTGGCGAGGGGTTCTGTGTTGGGGCTGGGCCTGACGGCGGTGCTGGTATTGACCGGCTGCTATGAGCGGACGGTGAGCGCCAAGGGGCTGGGCGCAAACAGCACGACCGTGCAGGAGGGGTATCGAAGCGACACCTCGTTGGACCGTGCCTGGGACTCGATGTTTTCTAATCCGCGAGAGGCCAAGCCTGTGCCAAAAAATGCTGGCGTGACCCCGCGATAGCAGAACATGTGGGGAAACTACGGGGATTCAGGCGATGGTTTTCCCTCGATCCTTTCCATTGCCAAGGCTCACCCGAATCGGGCGATTCCTATACTGCGAAGCAGATTCCAACGACTTCAAGGACACTCCATGGGCATCGAAGCAGCACTACCCGTTGATGGTTTTCTTACCACGCAGCTCCGTCACGTCATCAACTGGGCGCGGCGAAGCAGCCTGTGGCCCATGCCGTTTGCGACGGCCTGCTGCGGCATTGAGTTGATGGCGACGGCCTGCTCACGCTATGACCTGGCCCGGTTTGGTGCCGAGGTGATGCGGTTTAGCCCGCGTCAGGCGGATCTGCTGATCGTGGCAGGACGCGTCAGCATCAAGACCATGCCCGTCTTGCAGCGGATCTATGAGCAGATGACCGAGCCCAAGTGGGTGATCAGCATGGGCGCGTGCGCGAGCACGGGCGGCGTGTTTGATACCTATGCCGTGGTGCAGGGATGCGACCAGTTCATTCCTGTGGACGTATATGTTCCCGGCTGTCCGCCCCGCCCCGAACAGTTGATCGAGGGCGTAATGGCGATCCAGCGGATCATCGACCAGGAAGGGATTCCTCCCATGAACGGCGGCAAGCGCGTGCCGCTGGGCTTGGTTCTGGAGCCGACACACGCTGTACGGGCGCAGCCGGTGGGGATCAGGGTGGGGGGGTAAGTTGGCGACGAACTTGGTCGATCAGTTGTAGTCGACTCCAGCAAGGCCCATAGGGGTGTTATGAACTCGAAGCTCACCCGAGCCGCTGCTGTTAAGTAAATTGACAACTGGCTCCACCGCGTCACTGGGCTTGCGAAGTGACACCGACTGATCTCCCATCATCATCGGCGAGTCCGTGGCAAGATCGTACTGCACAAACCGGCGTGTGCGGATGTAAGCCAGTTCTGAATCCCAGAGCAGGCCTTTCTTGCTTGGAAAGCGAAGATCGGCGACTCGACCATGCCGAACGAAAGAATCAGGATTGCTTGGTTGTACTGCGGACCATAACGCAGGATCGGCAGCAACTGTTGTGCTGAGATGATAGGATGTCGGCCAATCGCCCAGGATGTCTCGAGAGGACTTGGCACCCGGCGAAAGATACGTCGCATGGTGCTTGTCATAGGGCAGGTAGTAGTACATGGGTCCTGTCCATGTTCGAGTCACCTGCCAGTATGGATAGGCGATTCGGAAAGACTCATCGTTGGCGGGGTAGAGTTGATCAAGAATGGGCACAGGAAAAGCTTCCCTGAAGTCATCGCAGTACGTGAAGATCAACTGTCCCAAGGTCCGCGTGTTGAGCGAGCTCTGGAGCGAGCGGGCTCGCATGCGAGAGGAAGCCAGTGATGGCAGCGCGAGCGTCAGCAGCAGCGCAATAATCCCAATAGAGACAAGCAACTCGGGCAGGGAGAAAGCGGCACGCGAATAACGAGTGAACACAAGATGAGCATTGTTCATCATAACAGTAGCGCGTAGGCTTCGGACATTGAGTTTGGGAAGTCAAAGAGACAGGTCCCCGTCACTACCCACCGATCATGCGTTGCGTTCCAAGCGAACGTGAACGCGACTTGCACGGGTACCGGCTTATTGGCATCGTTATCCCAGACTTGTCCGGAAAAGACGACTTCCAACTCTTCTCCAGAGTGGTTCTGCAAAAAAGGGCGAGCATCATCTCTTCGACCGCATCGCATGACCCGGCCTTTGTTTCTCTGCATGTCTGGTTGTCGGTTTGCGTGCATCTTTACAACCGGTGGCAAAGCATCGAATGCTACAACTTCGAGCAAAGCCAAGTTGCGTGACCATGAATCCGCGGCACGCTCCGGGGTTGACCATGATGGGGGTGGTGCAATCCCATACGCCAACATGATGCTTTGCATTTGTCCGTAAGTTTCAACGGTGTATGCACCCAGCCATTCCCTGCAATCTTCTGGAAAGCGTTGGATATCACCTTTCAAGATCGGCAGGTCCTTGGGATGGATCAACGAAGCGAGTGATTTACCAAACGCGCCAGAAGGCAAGCCGGAAAGAGACAGACTGTTCTTGGTGAGAGCAGCAAGTTCAGAACGGATCGATGGTCGAGAATGATGCTTGGAAGTGCCCTGTGTAAACAGGAGTAAGCCGCCACAAAGGATACCAGCGACAATGCAGGCAAGTGCGATTTTTGTCGGCATCATCATAAACCACAAGAACTGCGTTGGCAGTCCTTGGTGCGGTCACGCAAGCGTGTGAAGGTTGAATTATAGTTCACTTGGCGGCGGAGGCCCGTTCTCCGGACAATCAATGCATGAGATCGAAACCGATACGATGCATTGGTTTGGCGGGTTACCTCGCTTCACAACGTTGTTGTAGCATATGCCGTCTGCAACAATGGGGGTGCAGCCTGAGCATGTCGATGTGATATTCGAAGCGACACCGTTGCAGTCTGTAAACGATGCACTGCAATTCTGAACTGCAGCTTGTGTGACAGAAGAGCCAAGAATAACGCTAACCAACGTGAAAAAACGATACTTTTCCATGGGCACACTCCTTGTGCGCCCGGACGCGATAATCTACACAAAGATCAAGTATTTTTCAAGATGTAAAGTGGACATTATCAGATTAATATTAGAACTCAGCACTGGATTGTGGCAATTGGTTGTGATGGAGTCAGATATTCAATGATGCCGATCAAAATGAGTGCAAACGCTTTACTTTTCAATCCATACAATCACGCTGCGAGAAAAATACGACAGAGATCAATCGGAAATCTTTGATTAAAAATATTACTGGTTTAATAATTCGAGAGCATTTTTGCCAGGCAGCACGGAAAAATCAACTCTGTTTGCTTTCATGGAACACGCTGCTTTCTCGCATCTCATTCGGCAGAAGCCCCAACGACTTCGATGGAGCAATTGTACCATAGCGTCCATGGAATCCATCTCCGTCTTCGACATCCTCAAGATCGGCGTCGGTCCGAGCAGTTCGTACACGATGGGGCCTTGGCGGGCAGCGCAGATGTTTCTTGATCGGTGCGTTGGGACGGATGAGTTCTCGCGTATCGAGCGGGTGCGGGCGCATCTGTATGGCTCGCTTGCAAAGACCGGGAAGGGGCATGGTACGGACTTTGCGATTTTGATGGGATTGTGTGGTGAGGATCCGGTCTCGTGCGATGTGGCGGCGCTGCCGGAGATCGAGGCGGAGATTCGCTCGTCGGGCCGGATTCGCCTGCGCGGGGCGAGAGAGATTGCGCACGATCCATCAACGGAGATCGTGTTTCACTTTGATAGCGTGCTGCCGTTTCATCCAAACGGCTTGACGTTTGAGGCCGTGCTGACGGGCGGCGAGATTGCCCAGGAGACGTACTACAGCATTGGCGGGGGATTCGTCGTGCAAGAGCACGAGCGGGAATGTCCGCTGCGCCAGCGGACCAAACTGCCATTTCCGATTGAGAAGGCGGAGGAACTGGAGCGGTACTGCGAGGAGCAGCAGGCGAGCATTCCTCAGATAGTGTTGCGGAACGAATTGATGTGGCGCGATCGGGAGCGGGTGCGGCTGGGGTTGCTCCAAATCTGGAAAGTCATGCGCGAGTGCATCTTTCGCGGGTGTCACACGGTGGGGATATTGCCAGGCGTCTTGCGTGTGACGCGCCGGGCAGCGAGACTGAATCACCAGTTGCTGGGCATCGCCAATCCGTTGCATGGCGACACGCTGGGCGCAACCGTGCCGGTGCTGACGGATGAGAATGTCACGCGCTGGATGCGTGCGGTTCGGCGCGATGGGCAGGCGACGATCGCGCACACGTTTCAGGACACGCTCAAGTGGGTCAGCACGTTCGCGCTCGCCGTGAACGAGGAGAACGCGGCGTTTGGGCGGGTGGTCACTGCACCAACCAACGGCGCGGCGGGCGTCATTCCCGCGGTGATGATGTACGCGGCGTGCTTCATGGGCAAAAGCGACGAGGAACTCGTGGACTTCATGCTGGTCGCGGGCGAGATCGGCAGCCTCTTCAAGAAAGGCGCAACGATCTCGGCGGCGATGGGTGGATGTCAGGCGGAAATCGGTGTCAGCAGCGCGATGGCGGCGGCGGGGCTTGCTCAGATCATGGGCGCAAGCGTCGGGCAGGTTTTGCAAGCCGCGGAGATTGCCATGGAGCACCATCTGGGCATGACCTGCGATCCCATTGCGGGACTGGTGCAGATTCCGTGCATCGAGCGGAACACCATGGGCGCGATCAAGGCGATCACGGCGGCGAATATCGCGATCGAGAGCGACCCCAGGCAGGCGAAGGTGACGCTGGATGGCGTGATTCTGACAATGTGGGAAACCGCCAAGGACATGCAGAGCAAGTACAAGGAGACGGCGGAGGGGGGGCTTGCGGTGAATATCTCGGTGAGTGTGAGTGAGTGTTGAGTAGTTGCTCGCATGGCTGTCTCTCTGCGAGCTATGTACAGTCATGCTCACAGGATTGTGAATTTTCACCTCAACGCAGACGCAAGAGCAACCAAACCGCATGGCACCTTCGCGATTCAAGCAGCATGATGGGGCAGCAGAGGGCCCGACGCTTGGCTGGCCCGGCAAGTGTCGGACATCGCTGCCCAGTTGCGGCACTGTGTCACTTCTGCGAGACTCGAACGAACCATGCGCAGGGGATCTTTTCGTTGGCGACAACCTCGAAGCGATGCGATCACTCCTCGCACCGTCAGACAAGCAGGCAAGTCTCACACGTTTGCCTCAACCCCGCGTCATTTACATCGATCCGCCCTATGCGATGAACGTCGATCATGCAGTGCTCGCAGACGATGGTGCTCACCAGTTCGCGTATCGCGATAGTTGGGCCAGCGATGCTGCGTACTGCCAGTTCATGTTCGAGCGACTGGACCTGATGCAGCGGTGGCTGAGAGACGATGGCTTCCTGTTTGTTCATTGCGATTGGCGTGCCAGCGCCTGGCTGCGTGTTATGCTCGACGAACTTTTTGGTCGTTCGTGTTTTCGCAATGAGATCGTGTGGCGACGAGCGCCCAACCTTGGTCGTCAGGCCGCGAGCAAGCAATTGGGACGCACCGTCGATTCGATTCTCGTGTACAGCAAGCGAGAGGGAGAGTTGTTTCCCGGTGTCTTACCGAAACTGAGAAAACTCGTCGAATGCGATCAGCAGGGGCGGCCGATCAACGCGAAGTGGGACGAAGTTCGGAGTGCCTGGTTCACCACCGCGCCGCGAGGAGACTACACCGATGCCAGCATTGAGAGGCTGGATGTTGAGGGACGGGTGCATCGCTCGGGCACGGGCAAGGTCTACATCAAGTACTTTCTTGAGCGTGAGGGTGTTGAGGATTCGCATACACATTCGCAAGCCGATTCACAAATGGGCAAAGCCGGAACTGCTGTGAAGTGGTTTAAGGTGGTGCCGCTCGATACGATCTGGGATGATGCGGGCGTTCGCCCAGTACGACATGCCAGCAAGCGAGAACTCGCGGTGCGATACGTCACGCAGAAGCCCGAATCGCTGCTCCGGCGGATTGTGGAATGGGCGACGCTGCCTGGCGATTATGTCGCGGACTGCTTCTGCGGTTCGGGCACGACACTCGTGGCGGCGTGCGATGTTGGCCGGCGATTTATCGGCTTTGACAGTAGCGATGTCGCCTGGCGAGCGACTCGTGCTCGCCTTGAAGAACGCGGGGTTTCGTGGCGAGAGTGGCAGGTTGGTCCATCAGAAAGTACTGCATCTGCAACGAAAATATCGCCATCGCCGACACGCAAGGCGCGAGTGACGAGGGGACGATGACGATAGTGATGACGATGGAGAGTTCGTGAATCGCCAGCCAGACCTGCATGGCGATTGGATGATTGGGCCGCAGCGTCTGACGGTTCTGCAAGTCGCCTACTTCTGCATCGCTATCGCAACGATCACGCCGACCACGATAAGGCCCAGCAGCGCTGCGAAGAAGACCTTGACGGCGCTGATGGGGTATTCTCCCTGAACTTCGCCCGTTCGCGCATTGACCATGAACTGGTAGACCTTGCCGCGATAGCGATACGCGCTGATCCAGATGGGCAGGAGGATGTGCTTGAAAGTGAGATCGCTCCAGAGCGTGCGCTTGCTGCTGATGCGTTGCTCGTCGCCACCGATATCGCTGTAGATAGTCTGAACGATCACGCCTTCCATTCTGTCACGTGCGATCTTGAAGGCATCGGGCAGAGACAGTTGATACCGCTCTGCTCGGAACCCCGCGAGATAATCGTCTTTGTACTCAACGAGTTGGTTCAAGTCCCAGGGCGTAAGTTCCTCGACTTTCTCTCGGTTCAGTGTGCTGCTGGCGGGGATGAGGATGTCGTCGAAGGTGTTGGTCACGCGCCCGGAGACACTTGACCAGCGAATTTTACGGACCTGTCGGGCCTGGCGCTGGCCGTTCACCGTGACCCATTGCGTTTCGTAGTACGCGTCGCCTCGCTGGCCCGAATAGTCGGTGCTCGCGAACGCGTCGAAGGTCCAGTGCGGAAGATACACACCTTTGAGCGATTCGTCGAGCATCGCCTGCTTCTTGAGTTTGCCGGGAGCCCAGAAGTGTTTCCGTATCCACGTGCGATAGCCCGTCGTGGCCTGCTGGTCCGTCAGTTTGAAGGGCAGAACGGCATGTGGCTTGATAACCGAGCATTCGTTCTGGCGAGCCACGATGTTGCTGCCGCAGAAGGTGCAGGAAAGGCTGGTGATGTTGGGCGGAAGTTTGACATCGGCACCGCAAGCATCGCAGTGGATGATCTCGACGATTGCCTGGGGCTGGGCGTTGGCGAGTTTCTCAAGGTACGTGTCGAGGTCGGCCTCCTCGACATTGCGGGCAACGATGATCTCGTTGACCGTCCGACAGAACGGGCATGTCAGAGCGTCCTGACCTGGCGCAAACTCAAGCCGCGCACCGCATTGCTTGCAGGGGAAGCGGTGCTGCACGGCGGGAGTTTGGACTGGCGGAATGGGAGTGGGGGATTCCATCGAAAAAGTAACTTCACCACTGAGGTCCACGGGGGGGCCACTGAGGAAGACACGGAATGAGGAGATAGGACTACAGGATTCGGCGTTTCAGGCCATCGAGGAGGCGGAGTTCGTGGAAGTTGAGCAACAGACCGACGCGGATTCTCGAAAGTTTTAAGCAGGAGAGAAGTCGCGTTCCTTGGATGGGAGCGAACTGTTCGATACCCTTGAGTTCGAGCAGCACGATATCTTCGACGATCATGTCAGCGCGATACCCGCAGTCTACGCGAATGCCCTTGTTGTTGACCGGGATCGGCAGTTGGCGAGCGAGGGAGAGGCCACGCTCTATGAGTTCGTGGGCGAGGCAGGCTTCGTAGGCAGACTCAAGCAAGCCGGGGCGCAGTTCCTTGTAAACTGCGATCGCCGCACCGATGATCTGCTCCGTCAAGTCCTTATGTAATAAATTAACTGCCACGGTGCTACCCTCTTATCATAATGTATTCCTCTGTAGCTTTCCGTGGCCCTCTGTGGTGAACTTGCTTACCCCGGAATCGGCGGCGGCATCGCCCCGAACACGCTCGCCAGTGCTGGAACATCGCCCGCTTTGCTCCAACTCGCCATGCCTTGGCACCAGACCAGCGAATCACGCGTCAGTTCGCCGCTCGCTGCTTTGCTCGCCAGGAGCGCAACTTCAAATGGTCCTTGCTGTGCGCCCTTCACAGCGATGAAGAAAGGCATAATGGGCGCGACGCCGGGAATCGGCGGTGGCGAGCCAGGGCCAGCGTTTGATGGGCCACCACCGGCGTTGGCAGTTGCGCCGCTTGCCATCATCCCACCAAAGACATTGCCCATGCCCAGGCCAACCACAGCACCAGCGGTGCCGGGGTTCTTGGCCGCGTCGCGAATCGCCTCGGCTGTCTGAAACTTCGCGTACGCGTTGAGATCGCCCACGATGCCCATGCTGCTGCGCTTGTCGAGGGCCTGCTCGACTTCGGGCGGCAGGCTGATGTTCTCGATCAGGATCGTGGGTAGTTCAAGGCCCAACTTGTCAAACTCGGGTGCGGTTTCGGTGCGGAGGAAACGGCCTAGTTCCATGGTGCGGCCCGAGAGGTCGAGCACGGGAATCTTGGAAGAGCCAAGGGCGTTGCCGATCTGGCTCACGATCACGTTGCGCAGTTGCGTGTTGACTTCTTCGATGGTGAAGCGACCGTCCGTGCCGACGACGTTTTTGATAAAACTGGCAGGGTCCTTGACCTTGAAGGTGTACGAGCCAAAGGCGCGAAGTCGCACCGGGCCAAACTCCGGATCGCGGACGATCACGGGGTTCATCGTGCCCCACTTCTGGTCGGTAAAGATGCGAGTGCTGACAAAGTAAATCTCAGCCTTGAAGGGGCTCTCAAAGCCATACTTCCAGCCCAAGAGCGTGCTGAGGATCGGCAGGTTCTTGGTGTCCAGCGTGTGAGTGCCGGGCGGAAGCACGTCGGCGAGTTGCCCCTCGCGTACGAAGACTGCGGCCTGTCCCTCGCGAACGATGCACTTGGCGTTGTTCTTGATCTCGTTCTGGAAGCGCTCGAAGCGAAAGACCAGCGTGTTGTTCGAGTCGTCGAGGAACTCAACGATGTCGATCAGTTCATGCTTGAGGCGAGTCTTGATGGATTCCCAAACGCTCATGAGTGCTCCCTTCCAAGGCGGCCCAGACTCCCACAAGTTGACCCGTTTGTGGGGAATGGGCCGAGATTGATTCGGAGGGAGAGTATTGTGGTTTCAGGGGTGGCGTTTGCGCGGTGTTCTGATGCACGCTGAAAGGCGAATCTTCACGTATTGTTTGCAAGATTTTGCACTGGAGGCCTTGAAAGCCGACCACCTTGCGATTGATATGTTGACAAGGAGTAATTATGCGATTCAATTTTGCCATCTCAGCGATCAGCACGAGTCTGATCACTATCAGGAGCCTGATGACTGGTCTGGCCGTCCTGTCTGTTGCCTTGATAATCGGAGGCTGTGCAAGTGGCCCGAGGACATACTCAATTCCACAGCAGATCAAGTTTGACACGGCTACGGGTGTCTGGTCCGTCAAAACAGAAGGAAGTGGCGGCGTGGAGCAATTGCGGATTCGGTTGGCGTGATCACCGTCTGGGGCGAAGATCGTCAGGAGGGTGTCTGGCTCGTTCCCGAAAGCCCGGGTGCTGCGAACTTGTTAATCGTAATCAAACGCGGCTACCGAGTGGACCCCGATGCGAGAACGAGCTTTATCGAGGTGCCCAACTTTATTGAACCGAACAAGGCGGGCTGGCGGATTCGCTTTGCAGACAAGCAAGTTCGCCTCATTGACTTTGAAACTAAACAGGTACTTCCACCTCCCAAAATGCTTGTCCAGGTTCGCCGGTCGGCTGGCGAGCGGGGACTAGATTCTTCCATTCAACGCGAATCCATTCCATGTCTCTCTAACGTAAATAAATGACCACGTGGACTTTAGAAGTGCGCTAAGGATCGTCACATTGATATCAATTCCGGATCATGCCTAGCTGAGCCTTAATACCTTACCCTATTCTCTTGATGGACACTGTAAAGGACTGAGCTATGCCGAGCACTTGGACTCGTGCTTCGATCGTTCTACTCAGCGTGCACATTGTTGATGTCGTGTCTCGCAGGCTGCACAAGTGGCCCGAGGACATACTCGATTCCGCAGCACATCGACTTTGATGTTGCGACGGGCGAATGGACAGTTGCGACATCTGGCGTCGGAGGGGCGGAGCAACTGCCCGAGTGGATCGGCGTGTACTCGACCTGTCAGGGCGAGAGGCGAGAGGGCGTGTGGATTGTGCCGGGGACCTGAGCAGTTATCGCCTAAAATGACTACGCCAAGTTTGCGTGGTGCTCATAAATCGAACCGCGCAACCACCAATTTCAACTTCGTTGACAAAATTGTGGGGGGGTGAACGCATGGGCGCACTCGCTAACGACTGCGCCAAGTTGGCGGACGTAACGGGGTTTTCCCCTCAGTACATCGCAACAGCGGTCAAGTTATCGGGGTGGAATCACACCCGCTCGCTTCGCCCTCGTCAGCGTCTCGCGGAGCAGCGACCGAATCGGGTTCTTCTGATTCTCTTTGCTGTATTGGGTTGCCCACGACTTCACATCGTCTGCTGCCTGCTGAATCTGTAATTGTTGCGAATCGCTTAATGGAGATGACGAAGCAACCATCTCATCAAGATGGCGTTGCAACTTGGCGGCCGCCGTCATGGCTTGCAAACTCTGCATCCATGGATCTGTCTGGTCTGTCTTCTGGCTCCAGTACGCCTGGGATGAAGCCAGCAGCCCCTCCGCCTCGCTGGTATGTCCTGCACGCAAGTGCCACAAGGCCAGAGAGGGGAGCATCATCTGGGCTGTCACAGAGTCGGCATTACCCTTGGAAGCGAGCCTGTGCTGTGCGCCTTCTAGAACATCGATGCGAGTCTCCCACATTTTGTCCAGCAACTCTGGTGATTCCAGCAGCATCGGACCATGCACCCATTCCAGCACCCAGAGTGAGGTCATGACTTGCGCCTCGAGCCCAGCACTGGTCGAAGCGAAGCCCTTGAGTAGTTTGGAAATTTGCTCGGCGGCCTCGGCTTTCCATCGCGCTTCCGCTTCAGACTTTGCGCGCTCAACTTCCGCAACGAGTTTGCTCTGCTGCGCCGCTTCCTTGGCACGGGCAGCGCTCATCCATCCCAGCACGCTTGCACTGCCCAGGATCGCGCATAGGCCAAGCATCGCCATGCTGAATGGCCTTCGCACAACAAAGAGGCGTGTACGGACAATCGGGCCAGGTCGCTGCCATTCGATCGGGTGGTGCGCGAGCCATGCGTCAAGGTCCGCCGCCAGGCGATCCGCCGATGCGTATCGCTCGCGCGGCTGCACAGCGAGGGCTCGCAGCACGATCCGACGCATCGTCAGGTTTGCGCCAGCCCGGCGCAGCGACTCGCTCAGATCCGCAGGCTGGGTGCCTTCGGCCAGCGCGGCAATCGCGCTGAGTTTTGACTTTCCATGTGGAGAACTACCCACGAATGCCCAATAGATCATCGCGCCCAGCGAGTAGATGTCCGCGGCTGGCGAGTCTGCTTGCTGGTCAAACTTGAACTGCTCGGGAGCCATGAAGGCAAGTGTGCCGCCAAACCTGCTGGAATCACTCGCCGCAGCTCGATCGTCGGACCTCGTACGGGAGGCTCCAAAGTCCACGATCTTGATCTGCCCCGACTCGCTCACCATCACGTTGGCAGGCTTGAGGTCACGATGCCAGATGCCCGCGGCATGAATCGTCGCCAGCGCGGAAGCCACGTCCCGCATCAGCAACACCATCGCAGGCACACCAGCCAGTCGGCCCGGTCCCAAGAGCCAGGAGTCGAGGGTTTGCCCCGCGACAAACTCCTGGACAATGTACACCCCCGAGCCTTGCCGACCAACATCGAGAACTCGCACCACGCCGGGATGCTGAATCGAACTGGCTCTTCTGGCTTCCGCTACGGTGCGTTCGAACAGCGTTGAATCGATCTGAGCCCGATGGAAGAGTTTGATTGCCACACTCGTCGGACGGGCCTCCGCGCCAAGGAGTCGATCCTCGGCTTCATACACCACCGAACTGGTGCCGCGGCCGATCACGCGACGGACAATATATCGAGCCCGACCATCTTCCATGGTGGGGCCAAGGTCGGTGGGATCGGGCGAGTCAGTGTGAGTTCCCTCATCAATGCCATGAACTTCCGCTGAGCCCAGCAATTGGTCCAGACAGAGCGCCAGGTCGATCGCGTCGGATAACTCTGGATGGCGTTGACGCTCCTGTTCGGCCCGTCTGCGTCGTTCTTCAGGGCTGACTTCGTGGCGACCGACGCAGATACCGATTGCGGCATCCAAGGGCAGTTCGCGCGACGCGAGGTCCGGCAGGACGCGCAAGTAGTCTGCGAGCGTGAGGGTTTGGCCCGCAGCTCTTCGCCTACGGCCATCAGCAAAGATCGAAGCCGCAAGTTCGGCATCCGACTCACTCGCTGGACCAATTGTCGTTCCCAGCGAAGCCAACGTCTGCGACTGCATCACATGCACTCCTCACCTATCGAGGCGGTTGTGGCTAGTGTGTTCTCGCTTGCGTGAGTTCACTGGAGACCGAGTCACGAAACTTGCTGACGATGCGGTGCCAGCGCATCCGAACCGCCGCGACGGACATTCCCAGGGCGCTCGCGACGATGCGATGTTCCGCACCGTTGGCTCTCAAACGCAGAATTTCGCTGTCGGTTGCGTCCAAACTGGCCGCGATGGCCTGCCACTGCGCTGCTGTGGGCTGGAGGCGACGGGGACCGACACCAACTTCATTTGGGAGAGCGACCGAGAATGGGGCGTGCGGAGCCGCCTTTCCCGACTTGAGGGAACGGGCATAATCAGCCGCGGCATCAATCATGATGCGTTCGAGCACATCCAAGGGTGAAACATGGCTTGTCGCGGAAGCGCGATTGGCCAGCATGCTGTCGACGCGTCGCATAACCGTTGCGAAAAAGTCGCTGCTGTCGAAAATGGCGTGTTGTGGGATTGCCGCGAACTGCTCTTGAAATCGAGCACGAATCAGCGGTTCGAACCTTTGTACAAACTGCGCCAACGCTTCACGGTCGCCAGACTGCACCCTTGCGATCAGCTGTGCTTCGAGATCCATCTCGATTTCTCCAGCAACAACGATGAGAACAAAACAAATTCGCTTGTCGATGTCGACAAGTCGAAGTAGAATCCAGTCAGCGGAGCAGGATTCACGCTCCAAACCAACTGGCCATGGATACGGCATGTCTCTTCGACAGTCGCTTTAGCGATTGTCGAACCCGGTTTCTATCGGAGTGTCGTTGTCATGAACAGCAAGAATTCAGTCATTTCTTCGGGTGCTTCCCTTTCGTCCCGTCTCTCGTCCCGCGTCGTCGCCAGCCTGTGGAGCACGATGGCAGTGGCCATCGCCGCCATCACGGTCGCTGCTCAGTCCTTGGGCTATCGCGCGACCGAGTTGGTCAGCCAGACCAACCACTGCGGGCCGATCGACGATACGATTTCATACCTGATCTGGCTGCTTCGTCAACTTTGAGTGACCTTCGTAGGGACGTTAGATCAGTTTGATTTGCTTGGAATCTTCGCATATTCCTGGCCGCAGCCAGCCTGACATTGCCGCCCGGCAATAGTCGTGCTGAACATGTCTGTTGGGCAAAACATCGCTTGCATCGCTCTTGATGGACTTTCCATGCTGAGGTGCAGAGCGAGTGGTTCAATCTGCGCAGCGGTCGTTCTCACCAACGGAACCCTGGTTTAGCCACGTCCATCCGCCGAAAAACCTGATCTTCGTTCTCTTGCAGGGGATTTGTTCGTCTGCTCGCTCTTTCCCCTGTCCTTCCCCTACTATCAGACGTGTTCGTTGACCAAGCCATCATCACGCTCCGCGCCGGCAACGGCGGCAATGGAGCTGCCACCTTCCGACGTGAAAAGTTCGATCCCAAGGGCGGGCCCAATGGCGGCAATGGCGGTGACGGCGGCGATGTCGTCCTCCAGGCCGAGCCTGGGATGAGCACGCTGTATGACTTTCGCAATCAAGCGGTATGGGCCGCAGACGATGGCGAGAACGGCGGCGGCAAGCAATGCTCGGGCGGGCGGGGTCAGGACCTGATCCTGAAGTTGCCCCCGGGCACGATGCTCTTTGATTCACAAGCCGACACGCTGGTTCACGATCTGAAGGAAGGCGAGCGAGTCATCATCGCCAAGGGCGGCAGGGGCGGCTGGGGCAATGAGCACTTCAAGCGAAGCAACAACCAAACGCCGCGCTCTGCGGAGCATGGGGAACCAGGCCAACGGTTGCGCGTCCGCCTCGAACTGAAGTTGATCGCGGAGATTGGCTTCGTGGGATTGCCCAACGCTGGCAAGAGCACGTTGCTGGCATCGCTGACCAAGGCCACGCCCAAGATTGCCAACTATCCTTTCACGACGCTTTCACCGCAACTTGGCGTCTGCGAACTCGATGCGACTCGGCGCATGGTCATCGCCGACATCCCAGGCCTGATCGAAGGGGCGAGCGAAGGCAAAGGTGTTGGTCACGACTTCCTTCGCCATATCGAGCGGACCAAGGTCATCGTTCACCTGCTGGACGTTCACCCCGATAACAGCGCAGACCCCGCAGTCAACTACGAGACGATTCGCGAAGAACTCAAGGCGTATTCCCAGATTCTCGCTGACAAGCCCGAGGTGATTGCCATCAACAAGATGGACCTCCTGCTCGACGACAAGGAGCGGACCAAGGCCCTCAAAGCCATTGCCCGCGCCACTGGGGCACGCCTGGACCGAGACATTTTCCCCATCAGCGGTGCCACACGCGAGGGCCTGCGACCCTTCCTCGAGCGGCTTTGGACGCTCCTGCATCCGGGAAGCGAACAACTGGCGGGGTGGAAGCCAGTCGCGGCGGAGTAGTCCATCACAACGTCTGGGCTACTACCGTTTCCGATGAACGATATCTTCGAGTTCCTGCTTGGCGGCACCATTCCGCGCGACCAGAAGATTACCTTCTTCGAGATCGGTGCGCACGTGGGCAAACACACCGAGGCTTTCCTTAAGGTCTTCCCGATGGCCGAACTATGGGTCTTTGAGCCCGATCCTCGCAACACTGCGGAACTCAAGCGACTGGGCTTTGACAAGAAGACCAAACTGTTCGAACTGGCCATTGGTGACAAAGATGGCGACATGCAGATGTACCTATCCAGTGGCAAGGTCCAGAAGGGCGACCCTCGCACCACGCTCTCCAACTGGACGTTCAGCAGTTCGCTCAAGAAGCCCAAGGAGCACCTCAAGGCCGCGCCGTGGGTCAAGTTCGAGCACTTCGCCAAGGTCAAGGTTGCCCGCCTGGACACCATCAAGCAGCAGCAGGGCTTTGGCGACATCGACTTCATCTGGGCCGACATCCAGGGCGCCGAAGACATGATGATCGCCGGTGGTCAGGCCACGCTCGCACGCACGCGGTATCTGTACACCGAATACGCCAATACCGAGTTGTATGAGGGTCAGATCTCGTTGGACGAAATATTGAAGCGCATGCCGGGCGGCCCTGCCAATTGGGAAGTTCTCGCAGACTTCTCCGACGACGTGCTGCTCAAGAACAAGCTGATGTGATCCATAGGCCCATGCTGGTGAGGCCAAGCAGTCTCAGGCCAAGCAGTCTCAGGCCAAGCAGTCTCAGGCCAAGCAGTCTCAGGCCAAGTAGTCTTAGGCCAAGCAGTCTTAGGCTTGCAGGGCAAGTTCGCACATCAGCCGCACGCCCACGGGCAGGGCTTCGTCGCTAAAGTCAAACTCCGGCTGGTGCAAGGATGGGCAGGCAATCGGCTCGCCGTTGCTGCCACAAGCACGCAGGCCCAGCATAAAAAAGCAGCTGGGCACATGCTGGCCAAAGTAACTGAAGTCCTCGCCGCCCATGGTGGGATGGTCCACATCATCGACTCGATCTGTTCCGATCGTGCCCCGGGCAATCGCGAAGAACTTCTCGGTTGCGACCTTCTCGTTGCTCGTGACGGGATAGCCGGGCTTCCACGTGATCTGTGCCACGCATCCCAGGCTTCTGGAAGCGTGCTCCACGACCTGGAAGAACCGCTCGCGTGCGAGGGTTCGCGTTTGGGGGAGCAGCGTGCGGATCGTGCCAATGAACGAGCACGCTTCGGGAATGATGTTGTCCGCTGTACCGGCGTGGATCGCGCCCACAGTCAGGACGCATGAATCCAGGGGAGAGACGTTTCGCGCCACGATGGACTGCAATTGTGTGATAATGTGCGCACTGGCAAGGATCGCATCGTTGCCCAGGTGGGGATACGCGCCGTGCGACTGTGTCCCGCGAATGGTCACCTCAAAGTCATCGGTCGCTGCCAGCAGCGGACCAACCCGCGAGGCAACCTTGCCCAGGTCAACACTGGGCCATCCGTGCAGACCGAACATGGTGCGTACTGGCGCGCCCAAGCCTCGACCACTCGATCCCGGTCGATCGCCTTCGAGCGCACCCTCGTTGCACATCACCTCTGCTCCACCTCCGCCCTCTTCCGCTGGTTGAAAGACGAACGTCACGGGTTGCGGGCGATGGACCTTGCTTAGGACCCGAGCCGCGCCCAGCAGGATGGTCGTGTGCCCATCGTGTCCGCACGCGTGCATCACGCCTCGGGTCTTTGACGAATACTCCCGGCCTGTGCGCTCTTCGATGGGCAACGCGTCCATGTCGGCGCGCAGGCCGACCGCTCCTTTCGCGTCGTCGCCCTGATTGCTCGCGGGCAGATACCCAAGGACGCCCGTGCCCTTGCCCAATCCGGTCTTGACTTTCGCGCCTAGTGCTCGCAGTTCCTTCACGACGATCTCGCTGGTCCGCTTCTCCTGATAGGAGAGTTCGGGATGCATGTGCAAGTCGCGTCGGATTGCGATCAGTGCGGGGAGTTCGCGCGCAATCAGGGCTTCCAGCGGGCTGGGCACGGTTTTTCCTTCGATTGCAACCGATGGAGCGGTCAGGGTTGACATGGCGAAAAGGATAGCAATTCCAATCGTGTCCGGGGCAACAGAGGTGGCGTGAGGAGAGCGGATGAATCCCAGACCGCACAGCCTCAAATATTTGCCATGGCGAGCAACGCCTGTGCTGCAAGGCGTGCCCCGTCGGCCTCGGGCAACTGCAGTAACTGAGCCCGCATTGTCGCGATTTTGGTCGGATCGCTCAGCAGGTTGCTGAGCACGGGCGAAACCAGCCGCATGTTCGCAGCCCGGGCTACATGATCTGTGCAGACGACTGCTCCCCCACACGCTTCCAACTGGCGAGCATTGATCCGCTGGTGCTGATCCTTGTGAAAGGGATAGGGGAGGAAGATCGCTGGTACGCGATTGGCCCATACCTCAGCGACATTGCCCGCACCGCTGCGACATATCGCTAGTGTCGCGCAGGCCCACCAGATACCCATTGCATCGACGAACGGAGCGACGACCGCTTGCACATTTGCAGCGGTATACGCAGCCCGCAGTTGATCGCCCACGTTCGCTATGCCAACAGAGCCGGCGTCTTTCTCTGGTCCCGTCTGATGCAATGCCTGCCATCCCCGCAGCGCGCTCCGTCCGGCTTGACTGGCCAGAAGCGCGAGCATCCATTCGTTAATGCTCCCTGCGCCCTGGCTGCCACCAGTGATGAGCAACGTCGGACGATCTGCATCAAGCCCCAACCAACGACGGGCATCCTGCGCGGACAGCATCGACCGCGCACCTTGCCGCACGATCGGCGGCAGGACTTCCCACTTGGCAAATCGCGAAGCATCAAGCGGTGCCGCGCTGACAATCCGCGTCGCATATCGCGCGATCATCCGATTGGCCTGTCCGGGCACCCCATCGAGGTTCACCAGCAGAACCGGGGCTTTCTCCGCTCGCGCTGCCACCGCTGCGGGAGCCGCCACAAACCCGCCCATGGCCGCAACCACTACACTGCCCTTTGCCCCCACTTGTGCCCCAGACGCCCGTATCGTCCGTATCGCCGCTCGCGATGCACGCACGCTCCCGCCCCACTTACTGACAAATCGCCAGAGCCCGCGCGGCCGCAAACTCAACGGCTGTGCGAGTATGGTCTCAAATCGCACCGGCTCGCCACCAACCGTCGCTGCTTGCAGAATCCGCGTATCGAGGGGCCGCGTTGAGACCAGCCACGAGCATGTCGTACCGGGCTGCATGGCAAGCAACTCTTGGGCGATAGCCAGCCCGGGGAAAATATGGCCTCCTGTGCCACCGCCCGCGAAGATGACGTGGAGAGGTCGGTTGCTCATGCCGCCGATGCTTCGCTGCGAGTGACTTCCGGCAATAGTCCGAGGGGCACGTCTTCTTCCTGACTGCGACCAACCGCAACGACCAGACCCAGGCAAAGGGCCGTGAGAATCCAGCCAGTGCCGCCATAGGAAATCAGTGGGAGCGCGATTCCCTTGGTCGGGGCCATCGCAGTGACGACGAAGAGGTTGATGACCGCCTGCAGGCCCACGGTGGCGAGTACGCCCAGCGTAAACAGGCGAAGCACACTGCTCTGCTCGCGCCGAATAATCAGATAGCCAGCCCACAGCAGCGTTGCAAAGAGCACGACAATGATCGCAGCGCCAGGCACTCCCAGTTCCTCGCAGATTACGGCGAAGATAAAGTCGGTGCGATCCTCGGGGAGGTATCCCAACTTCTGGATGCCGCCGCCCAGTCCCTTGCCCGTGACGCCCCCGCCCGCGATCGCCACCAGTGATTGCACGCTGTGATAGCCGATTCCTTCGGAATCTTCGTAGGGGTTGAGGAATGCCATGATTCGCTTCATGCGGTAGTCGCTGGTCAAAATGGCGAAGAACACGCCTGCGACGGGCACAGGCATGAGCACCACGAAGTGCCAGAACTTGGCCCCACCCGCCAGCAGCACCAGCGAAGCGACACCCGCAACCAGCACGCCCGTGCCCAAGTCTTCGACCACGATGAAGCCCGACACCATCCCAATTGTCACCAAAGCGGGCGTGAGCCCAAACCAGAACTTGTGGATGTGCTCACGCCGACGGGCGCAGTACCAGGCGATCAGTCCAACCAGCGACCACTTGGCCACCTCGCTGGGCTGAAAACCGAGGGCATCGCCCGCTCCGGGTAAGTTGATCCACCGGTGTGAGCCGTTCACTTCCTTGCCCAGCCCCGGAACGTACACCAGCCCGCAGAAGATAACCAGACAGACGCACGCGACAAACATGCCTGGCAAGCCGACCCAGTTGCCGATACCCCCGCGCTGACCCATCAGCGATCGGCCCGACTCTGCCACCCACGCGAGGCGACGAACCGGCAGCATCGAGGCAATCATCATCGCAACAATGGCCAGCCCGGCATAGACCACGGCGCGACTGGTCAGCATGTTGCCGATGGTCGTTGCCTGCGCGATCGGAGCATCAGCCGTCACGGTCTTGACAGCGACATCCGCCGAATTGACCATGACTACGCCCAGCATGAGGAGCGTGAGAACGCACAAAACGATGACCTGATGGGGGCGCGGCATCAGAAGGAAATATCGGCCAAAACCCTTGGACAGCGTGAAACGCCTGCCAACGCCGCCAAGCTCGTGCCTCTCAAAGGCTGTGCCTGGGGAACTTGCGGGCGACTGATAGAGGACTGTCGCCGCAGCTACTTCCCGATAGCTACTTCTTGACGGCGATCAGTTCAAAGACCGGCGGGAGCAAAATGAACGAACTGGGATTCGCGCTCGCCTCGCGCCAGGCTTCCAGTGCTGCGATCCGATCCTGCTCTTCGATGAAACCGGCCTGCACCAGTTTGGGCGTGAAGGTCTCGAAAAAGGTCTGGGGCCAGTGCCAGAGGGTGTCGCCCGGACGGGCCATCCGCTGGATCACGTTCATATGCTCGACCGCAAACCCCTCGCGCTCTAAAATCCCGGGCAGTTTGCCCATGATATCGGTGTCGCCGCCCCGGCTGCGCCAACTCGCCGCCGTCGCCTGCACGACCTTGGAGAAGGCCTCTCGGCGCGGTGCCAGAGTCATGGTGCGCTCATAGTTGAAGTAGTCCTGCACCGCGATGCGACCACCTTGCCGCAGTAACGGCTTGAGGCCTTGGATGACCTTCTGCGGCTCGGGAAGGAAGCAGAAGACCCAGCGTGCGTATGCCGCGTCGAGCGAGCCATGCCCGTCCTCGATGCACTCGCCCAATTCGTGGACATCGCCCAGAACGCGTTCGATGTTGGACAGACGCCGGGCCTGGGACAGATCGTGCAATTGCTTGAGGAAGGCGGGCGATTCATCGACCGCGATCACACGACCCTGCGGGCCAACGATCGCAGCCAAGTCCAGGGTTGCGTGCCCGGGGCCACAGCCCAGATCGATCCACCGCTGTCCGGGCTGAATCCGAGCTTTTTCCCACAAGGCGTGGGCAGCGCCCGACCACAACCGATGTTGCAGTCCCAGACGGAATGTCTCGTCGGCACCGGTTCCCAGCACATAGGGCTGCGCATCCGTCGCATCGGTCGCTGGCACGCCTGGCATAGGTTGAGAAGGCCTGGTGCGAGGAGAAGGGGCG
>CAYRPC010000031.1:0-27045 GCA_964425995.1 uncultured Phycisphaeraceae bacterium | reverse complement strand
AGTAGGGAGTGGGGGGAGGGGAGTCGGGGGTGAGGGGTGCGAACAACAAACTGCCAGCGAATCCTTCGGAGATTCGCCGCATCGTTTCATACACAATATGTCGTCGGAGATGCTCCGTCCCAAATCGCGAATCGGCCCTTAGGCGATCTCCACCAGGACACGCAGCGCCTCGTGCTCACGCAGGGCCGCCATGCCCGCCCCGACATGATCTACCGTCACACGCGGACTGAGCATGGGCGTGACATCGACATCACCCCGCGCCAACGCATCGAGCGCATCTCGAAGCGAGCCATGTCCGGCAAAGGCCATCTCCGCCTCGTTATCCGCTGCCCACACGAGCGATGCGGATTGCTCCACAACCGAAGCCGCGTGCGCGAGGGGCCACAATGGCGACTTGATGACGATCCGGCCGCGCGGACGAATCAAGCGCTGGGCCAGTTCGAGCGAGTTCCACTGTCCGGTGCAAACCACCACGACATCCTGATCCTGTCGCATGCCAACCTCGCGCACGTCACGATGCTTGAGGCCCCAACGCTCGCACAACGCCAATCGTTGCGGACGCTGGCCCAGCACGCGCACCGATGCATTGAGTCGCGCCAGCACCTGTGCCACTAGAAGTCCCATCGCTCCATCGCCCAGCACTGTCACATATGGCTTATGCTCGATCCGCACGCTTTGAATCGCCTGCATCGCTCCAGCCAGCGTGTTCGCGAGCGTCGCGACATCGTCCGGCACGCCCTTGGGAATCACTTCGATCGCAGTTGCTGGCACAACAACTTGGGTCTGCAGCACCCCCGGTCGTGGAACCAATCCGAATGCCTCAATGGCCCGATTCCAACACCCCAGCGCACCACGCTGTTGGCAGTGCATGCTTAGCCCAGCCCGACAGCGCTCGCATCGAGCGCATGCGATGATGGCGTTGATGGCGACCCGCTCGCGGATCAATCGACTCGGATCGGTTGCGCCGGGGCGTGATGGACCACCCGAAGCAATGACGACCCCGACACCGGCATGCCCCAAGACGTGACCGATCCCCTGACCAACCGAAACTGCGGTCGCGCCGCGAACATGCTGGCTTGCCATCAATGCGTCGTCGGCGCTGAGGCTCACATGGGACATGCGTACCAGCACCTCGCCCGGTGCCAATGGCACGTCATCGCCATTCGCATGGGACGTCGGCGCAGCGGATCGTGACAAGACCGCCTTCAGTTGGCCTGCCTTGGGTGGAGTAGAACTGTGCACTCATTCTCATCGGCAACTTCCGATCAAGGCGATTCGTCGCCAAGCACGGGATGGCCCAAAAAATAGTCGTCCTGCGCTACTTTGCGGGCTGTGCGGGCGCAATCGGTGCCGTAGTGGGGGCATATCCAAGCGGCGATAGCCCTGCGGGCAGGGCGGGTGTCTCGTTGGCTGGCTGGGGCATAAACGGGAAGTACTCCCAAATGCGTTTCTCGCGGTTGAAGACCGGGAACGTGTATCCGTTCGCAGCCGCGAACGGGGCATCGACGCTGCGATACCACTGCTGCCAATCCCGTCGAGAAAGTCCCAGATCCTGGCCAGTGAGCGCCCGCAGCGAATCCCTTACACCGAAGTTGACCGCAACCGACTCGTCGTCCAACGCCGTGATCAATGCGTCCATCACTCGTGTCTCGCGATATTGACCCAGGGCCAAGGCCGACTCGCGACGCACCCGTTCGTCCTCTTCTTTCAACAGGCTCAGCGCGTCGATCAATCCGCCAATGGCCTGGGAATCGTGAAGACGCTGCAAGCCGCGTGCGGCTTCGACTCGCACGCCTGGGTCTTTGTCCTTGAGCAACGTCGCAAGCGTCACGGCATCCTGGGGCGTGCCATGCGTCCCCAGTGCTCGTGCGGCGAGCCCACGCACGCCCGCATCGCTGTCCGCTGTGGAGCGACGGAAAAGATCGACGTAGATCGGTTCGCCAGCGAAACTCGCACCCGAAAGCAGTTGAATGCCTTGATAGCGTTTGTTCGCGTCAAACTCGTCGGTCGCCATTCGCGCCGCGATCTCGGGCGATGGTGGCTCAAAGGCCGCGAGAATCGAGGGCGCTCCACGCCGCACGGTGCTCCCGCCGTTGCAAGCAACGAGCGCCGCCAGCGAGATTGTGGCTAGTCCTGCAACGCCCAGAAGCAGCGGTGCGTTCGAACGAGAATGGAAAGCGATTCGTCCGTGTTGTTGCATCTTTTGGACTGTACGCAGCGGCGTGCGGCTTACTTGCGGGCAGCGACATAGACGACAAACGGATCATCCAAGCGGTCGCTCTCACCCAGCGGCTGCACGTAGACGTTGCCCTCACCATCGATGCCATCCGCCAAGCGGTCATAGACCTCGACCGTGCGAAAACCTGCCTCGAGCATCGCGTCGCGAAGTTCAGGGATGGACCATAATCGCCAGCGATAAGTGAAAGCATTGCGAATGACGCTGGTTTTTGCTTTTTGAAACTTGTTGGTTTGCTGGAACTGGCTGCGAGAGCGGGCGGGCAACTCAAAGTGAATATGATTGGTCACCATCCCAGTGAGCGGCTCGCAGATTTCCTGCTCCCAGATATAAACAAATGTGTATACAAATTGTTTGCCTGGTCCGGCTCGCACGCGCTGCCTGGTGGTCCCGACTTCAAACGCCTTGCTGCCGCCATACATATCGCACACAAACACGCCCTTGGACTTGAGACAAGTCCGAGCGTGCCGCAAGTAGGCAACCAGGGCCTTGCGAGTGTGCAAGTAACCCACAGGAAAGTTGGTGGCTGCGATGATGTCCGCGCGGTCCGCACAAACAAGGACATCGGCGCGTTGAAACGTCACCTTAGCTGGGTGTGCAGTGCCTTGGGCGGCGAGGCGACGTCCGAGCGTGAACACTCGGGCATTAAGATCAACAGCGATGCTGGCAAGACTGCGCTGCCCTGCCAGTCCGCGATCATGTCCATATTGGCACCAGCCGCGTGCCAACGCGCCTGTACCGGCAAAGTCCTCGCGAAGTACCCTAGGTCTGTGTCCATGCAGCGCAAACAAAAACCCTGCCATGGGCAGGGCGTTGGTGACTGCAAGTTCATATAGAGCGTGGCGAGTACGGAAGTCGATCAAAGACTCACGAGTGCGTGGCATGGACTAACTTCGCCCACTAGTAACGAACTTCGCGCCTAGGACACACCAACGCAATTAGTTCTTGAGCCAGATCGGACACGGTGCCTTCTCGTCCGTTGGCACGACATGTACATCGCGACCGCGGAACATGACCTTGCCATCGCCCACGCTGTACAGCGTGTTGTCGCTGCCCATGCGGACGTTGAATCCTGCCTTGAAAGGTGTTCCGACCTGACGAACGATGATTGAGCCGGGCTGGGCCTCTTGGCCGCCATACAGCTTAATGCCGCGATACTGCGGGTTGGAGTCGCGACCGTTCTTGGTAGAGCCTTGGCCCTTCTTATGTGCCATATCGAGAATCCTTACGTACGCCAAACGCAAAACTCGCTGCGTTGGGTCAGAATGATACCCGACCATTGCCAAACTTTCCAGCTCCAATTCGACTGGTCTTGACCCAGTGTGAAAGGTCTATCGGCCCATCGAAACCCGTTCTCGGGCGGAATTTAGTCAAGCAGAGTCGGAAGAACTCCACTAAACTATGCCCTTGGCCCAGATGGTTTGCTGCTGGGCCGGCATGGATGGCCCTCCCCAGCGCAGGAACGCACACTATGGGTGATCAACTTCCCCGTATGACCTCCACACCCACAACGGAATCCGCCGCCGCGACCACTCAGGCCGCCCCCGCAGCTGTTGTCGCCAAGAAGGCCCCGGCCCGGTCGTGGGCCAGCGTCCGCGACACGCAGAGCCAGATTCCTGAGGGTGTGTGGCTTCGCTGCGCGGCCTGTGAGAAGATGCTCTATCGCGGGCACATGGAAGAGGACCTGTGGGTATGCAGGGAGTGCGGGCATCACCATCGGGTGTCGGCGACGCAGCGGATCGAGCAGTTGGCGGATCAGGGCTCGTTCGTCGAGATGTTCACGAACCTGTCTCCCGCAGACCCCCTGAAGTTCAAAGACCTGAAGACCTATGCGGATCGCGTACTTGCAGAGCAGATCAAGAGCGGGTGCAAGGATGCCATCAAGGCTGGCACCATGTTCATCAAGGGTCGCCAGGCGATGGTCGCTGCGCTCGACCCAGCGTTCATGATGGGCAGCATGGGGAGCGTGGTGGGGGAGGTGCTGACCCGTGCGATCGAGCATGCCACACGCGAGAAGTTGCCGTTGATTATCGTTAGTTGCTCGGGCGGAGCACGCATGCAGGAGTCGGGCCTGTCGCTCATGCAGATGGCCAAGACCAGCGCGGCGCTGGCTCGCCTGGGTGAGCAGGGAGGTTTTTTCGTCAGCGTCCTAGCGGACCCAACTACTGGTGGTGTCACGGCGAGCTTTGCGATGCTCGGGCACATCATCATCGCGGAACCGCAGGCGCTGATCGGGTTTGCCGGTCCCCGCGTGATCCAGCAGACCATCCGTCAGGAACTGCCCGATGGCTTCCAGCGGAGCGAGTTCCTGCGCAAGGCGGGGTTCGTTGATCGTGTCGTGCATCGCCAGCAGATGCGCAACGAGTTGGCCCGCATGATCGACTATGCAGGCATGTGAATTGCACCCGTCACAAGGCAGCGTGCGACACTACACCCAATCAGGTCTCGGCTACATTTTGACAACCCGGACGGGCTTGAAGCGCCCTTCGAGCACCTTATCACTGTCGGCCTTGAGCCAGTCTTCGAGGATGCTGGCATAGACACCTCGGAAGTCGGTGTTGAACTTCAGGTCGCCCTCATCAAGATCGCGTAGGCTGGGGTGACTAGTCAGTACGCCCGGCTTGGCATGCGGACCCATCAGGAACATGGGTGCTGCGGTGCCATGGTCGGTTCCCTGGCTGGCGTTCTGACCCACGCGCCTTCCAAACTCGCTGAAACTCATCATCAGGACCCGCTGGTCATTGCCTTGGGCCTTGAGTTCCTGCCAGAAGGCCTTGACGCCATCCGCGAAACTGCGGAGCAATTGGGCGTGCCGTCCATTCGCTCCGCCCTGTCCACTGTGTGTATCAAAACTACCATGGCTGACGTAGTAGACCCGCGTCCGTAGCCCGGCCCCGATCATGCTGGCGATCATGCTGAGTTGGTTGCCCAGTTCGTTTTGCGGGAATGTGGTCTGGGGCTTGCGAGCCACGGCCTTGCGAATCAAATCGCTTGAAACCTGTGCGTCCAGAGCGGTACGCAGGAGGAAATCGGCGTTGGTGTCCTTGGGGCCACTACCACCATTGGTCGCGAGTATGCCTCGTCGGTTGAGCGTGTCGTAGGTGCTGGCCAGGTCCTTGTCGATGTCTTGAGCACTCCAGCGAAACAACTGGGCAGATTCAAAGGCTACTGGCTTCACTTTCGAGCCATCCAGAGCGAGCGGGGCAGTACGCCCAATCGAGATGCTTGATGGGCCGCCACCCGACTGGTCCTGCTCAACTGCTCCAGATTCGCCCTTGCCAAAGCCGCAGCACTCGCTGTCCAGATATCTTCCTAGCCAACCGTTGCCGGTAGCGGTCGTGTCGGCGGTCTGCCAGATGTCCATGCTCTTGAAGTGCGAGCGATTGGGATTGGGATAGCCCACGCCTTGCACGACCGACAGCAAGCCGTCGTCGTAGAGGTCGCGCAACGAGCCCATCGCCGGATGCAGGCCAAGGCCATCGCTCTTGCCCAGGCGCAGGGCATCACGCTCAGGGATGGCGATGCCGGGCCGAAGTTTGAAGTACTCTGGGGCAAAGAGCGGAACGACAGTGTTCAGGCCATCGTTGCCGCCCGAAAGTTGCAGCACCACAAGCACGCGTTCATCGGGCACGCCCGGAATCGACGAGAGGTGGGGGTGCGCCATAGCGAAGGCACTGCGTTCGAGAAACGAGGGGAGGAGCAGGCTTGTGCTGGCCATAACTAGGCCATGCTGGAGCAACGCGCGGCGCGAGAATGGATCGGGCTGGTTCAGCACAGTTGATACTCCGGCATGGCGGTGATGAGCAGGAGAGCTCCGGTGACGGCGCGCTCTTTGACTTGGTTGCCTTCGCGTGCGAAGTAGCCACGGATGGCATCGCTGCCTGCGGCGGGGGCACGTCCCAGAGCGAGTTTCAGGAGATGATCGGTAACCGCGCCGACATCCTTGGCGGCAACGGCGGGATCGGTCGATGCCTTGAGCAGCGCGAGTGAATCGTACTTCTCGGTATTGGCGGTGCCATCAACACCTCGGGGCAATTGGCCGCTAAGGAGGAAAGCGAGCACGTTCTGTCGGACGAACAGCGTGCTGGTATTGATCCACGTTCGCCCGCCGTCCCATCCCTTGACGCTGGGCGGAAAAAAGAGCCTTTGGCCCATCATGTCCATCGCCTGGTTGAGCAACTGGAGGTCTCGGACTGGCGTTTCCAAGCCGCGTACGGCACCGACGACGAGCATCGCCGGGCTCTTGATCTGCTGGGCCATGATCGTGTCGTCGTAGAAGTGATGGCTGAGCAGCAATCGCCTGAGGACGGGCTTGAGGTTGTACTTCCGCGCGAACAGCATGTCACCCAGTTCTCGCAGCACGCTCCGAGTGGCGGGGCCGACTGAAGACGCGCCCATTCGTTCGTCGGGTGGCATGTCTGCAACGAGGAAGTGATACATGCGGCGCATGACGAAGCGAGCGCACTCGCGCTTGCCCAGGATGATCTTGACGAAGTCATCGCCATCCCAGCCACCCTTTTGGCCCAGGATGCTCTTGATGCCCGAGTCGTGATTGTTTTTTCGGAACTTGAACTCGTTGGACTCGAAGGTGTAGCCCGTCAGAGCCCTCGCGCCTTGCTTGATGTCCTCTTCGTTGAAGTTGCCCACTCCCAGGCTGAACAACTCCATGATCTCGCGGGCGAGGTTTTCGTTGGGGCGGTCCTTACGGCTGTCGTTGTTGTCCAGGTACGCAAGCATCGCCGGATCGCGGATGATGCCGGCGAGCAACTCCCCGTAGTTGCCAGCGGCGTTTGCCCGAAACATCTGATTCTGCGCCAGCATGTGATAACTGTTCTCGATTGCGCGATAACTGGTCGCAAAGTGACCATGCCAGAAAAGCGTCATTTTCTCTTCGAGGGGTGCGCGTGTCTGGATCATTCGCTTGAGCCACCACTTCTGCACTTCGCCGATCTGGCGGCGGTCCTCCTGCTCGCGATCCTGACGAAGGTTGCGGAGCCGCGCGAGTTCATCCTCGTTCTGCGCCTGCTGGGCCATGCGATACGCACGTCGTTCCTCGTCGGTCGGCTCGCGCATGATGTCATCGCGATACTGCCCCGCGCCCAGCGGCTCGAAGGCGGGCATCGTCGCCTTCTCTCCGAAGTTCAACAAGTGATCCACCGACTTCTCTGGCCCCCAGCGCACCAGCAATCGAATCTGCTCATCCGTGCCGCCAAAGCCGGCTCGCCAGATCAAGTGCCGAGCCTGGGCATACCCAAATTGTTCAGGGTTGATCGCGCCCAACGAGGGAGAGATTTTGTCGTCGGGCTGAGAATCTCGCTCTGGTTCAGAGACTTGCGCTTCCGGGCGAACATCCTTGGGTTGGCGAAGCGCGTGCGGCATGAGAATCCTCCCTAGTTGGACATCGGGCGGAACGTGCGGATCGGATGATTGTTGCCTATTCGCCAGGAATGTGCGAGATCGTGCCTTCCCAGGGGCTGCTGGCACTGGCATACAACTTCTTGGGAATTCTCCCGGCCAGAAAACTCTGGCGACCGGCGGTACAGGCGTGACGCATGGCATGGGCCATCATGATCGCGTCCTTGGCGTGGGCGATGGCTGTGTTCAAGAGCACGCCATCTGCGCCGAGTTCCATGGCCAGGGCCACGTCGCCCGCACTGCCGACGCCTGCATCGACGATGACGGGATACGTCGGATCACCCTGCTTGAGCAGTTCGAGGCACAAGAGAATGTTGTTACGATTGAGGATGCCCTGGCCACTACCGATGGGGCTGCCAGCGGGCATGACACTTGCTGCGCCGGCTTCTTTGATGCGGATAGCTGCGATGGGGTCGTCGCTGGAATAGGCAAGGACCTGGAAGCCTTGCTTGACGAGTTCGCGTGTGGCTTCGACGGTGCCCATCGGATCGGGCAAGAGCGTCTTCTTGTCGCCCAGGACTTCAACCTTAACCCAGTTCGCGCCGGGGTTGTCTAGTTGTTCGAGCAGGTCTCGCCCCAACAGCGCGACGCGGATGGCATCGCTCGCTGTGAAGCACCCTGCGGTGTTGGGCAGGATGGTGTACCGCTTGGTATCGATGAACTCGAGCAGGCTCTTACCCTGATCGTTGAAAAGTCGCTCGCGGCGTACGGCGACGGTGACAACCTCGCAGGCGCTGGCAGCGAGACTGTCACGCATTATCTCGTTCGTGTGGTACTTGCCCGTACCGACAAACAGGCGACTGGCGAAGGAGCGACTGGCGATTGAGAGGGGTTGGGTGCCGGGTTCGGGCATGGAGGATTGTAAGGAAACACGAACGCGAAGAAGCGACGAACCAAGGTTCTTCGCATTCGCAGTGCTTTGACAATAAAAAAACCCCGCGTGCTGCGGGGCTTTGTGTGCGATGCATGAGTTGAGACCCAGTTCTGAAACTTGGTTCAGAAGCTCAGTTGGCAAAGTGGGCGAATGCGCGGTTAGCTTCGGCCATGCGGTGGGTCTGATCGCGGGTCATCATGGCCTTGCCTTCCTTGCGGGCGGCGTTGTAAAGTTCTTCGGCGAGTTTAGAGGCCATGGGGCGACCCTTTTCGCCGCGGACGGCTTCAAGGATCCAACGGAAGGCCAACGACTGCTGACGCTTGCGGTTGACGGGCATGGGCACCTGGTAGTTGGCACCGCCGATTCGCTTGCTGCGGACTTCGACAAAGGGCTTGACGTTGTCGATGGCCATGCGGAAGACCTCGATGGCTTCCTTGGGAGCATCGGGGCTGGTTTCCTTGGACAGTTTGCCCTGGATGACCGCGAAGGAGTCGTAGACGCAGCGCTGGGCCACCGACTTCTTGCCGCACTTCATAACGCAGTTGATGAAGCGAGAGAGTTGAAGGTCGTTGTACTTGGGGTCCGGACGCAACTGCTCTTCGGCGAACGTGAACTTCTTACCACCCATGATGGGCTCCTTCGGGCTGTGGGAGCGATTCGCTCCCGTGTCGGTTCACCGCGTCGGGCGGGGACAATCCCCAAAGGCCCAGGAATGACTTGTGGTCGTGACGCGATTACTGCCGGAAAATGAACAATAAAAAACAGGATTACTTGGCCGCGACCTTGCCGCGCTTCGCGCCGTACTTGCTGCGGCTCTTCTTGCGGCCTTCGACACCAAGGCAGTCGAGCGTGCCGCGAACGATGTGGTAGCGTACACCGGGAAGGTCGCGGACTCGACCGCCGCGGACCAGAACGATGCTGTGTTCCTGAAGGTTGTGGCCTTCGCCCATGATGTAAGCCGTGACTTCCTTGCCGTTGGAGAGCCGAACGCGGGCGATCTTGCGCAGCGCGGAGTTGGGCTTCTTGGGCGTGGTCGTCTTCACGATCAGGCACACGCCACGTTTCTGCGGGCAGCCGACGAGGTCCTTGACCTTGTTGATAGCGGCGAGAGGGCGGCGGGGTTTGCGAACCAATTGGTTGATCGTCGGCATACGCGGTCCGTACTGGGGGAATATGGGCAGGAACGGGGAGGATCCACAATCCCTGAACTCTTTCAGGGGTAAGGGGTGAAGTTTAGCGGTTTCCGTCCGAAAGGCAAACCGGACGCGAGGGGGATATGTATGGGTGCGGAACTGGTCGCTCGACGCGGAGACCTAACACAATCCTTTCCGGATTGATTGCCCAGAAAAGCACAGGTGTGACGCGGCGGGACATCTGTTAGGATTTTGAAAGCAGAATTATAGACGAAAGGTCACTGATGAAAAACATACTCCGGTGCATACCGACTGCGGTTGTTGTCTCGCCTGCCCTTCGGATATAGAGGTCATCACCGAGACGTAGACGCGTCGTTTGATTGATGGCCATCGCTAGCATGGCGGCATGGCATCACAGGCTTCGCTCACATATGCGTCTTTCCAGCAACTGATTCGCGATCGATACTTTGCCACAGACAGCGCCCGAGGCACACCGGGGACGTTCATGTGGTTGATCGAAGAATTGGGCGAACTGGCGACTGCGCTGCAGAACAACGCGGCTGGCAAGACCCCGACGCACGCTGAGCGTGCGAACCTTGAGGAAGAATTCGCTGATGTGATCGCATGGCTCACGACCCTAGCAAACATCCACGGAGTGGACATTGAGCATGCGCTCAAGAAGTACACAACGCCGGGAATCGTCGAAGGGGTCAAGGACTGATGCTGACAAGGTCGGTATCTCGGATTTGCCGGATGCCTTTGTGGTAACTCACGCTAACCTCTAGTCTGTTGGGGCGAAGGATTGACACTATGAATCACACGGAAACGTTGTTTGGGCGGATTGCTAACGCCCGAGGCACAATGGCCCGAATGGGTCTGACGAGTACCGCGGTCATCGCTCTCTTGGCAGGTTGTGCAGGCGGGGGCGGTGGGGGTGGAAATGAACGCGCAGACGCGGGGTCAACCAGATCAGGCGGCTCGATCTCAGCAGCCCCCGGTCTAGTTGAGCGTGGCCCGGGCATCGAGCGTTTCTACAAGATTCGTACGCCCGGTTCCGCACGCATCAACAAGGATGGCTCGCTCTACTGCATGGATCGGCCAGATGGCGTGAACCAGTTATACCGCGTCGTTCCGACCTCGGGTAACTTGCCCAAGGCGAGCGCAACCGAAGTCAAGCAGCGATTGACTAACTTCAAGGATGGCTGCACCGGCTACAGCATCTCGCCCGATGGCGGACGCATTCTCGTTTACTCCGCCGCTGGCGGCAACGAGAACACGCAGGTCTACCTGCTCGATCCCAACAACAACGATACCAAGGCCAACATCACGCCGCTCCTATCGAATACCAAGGTCGTCTTCCGTGTGAGCCTTTGGAGCCTGAATGGAAACACGTTCTACTACACGGCTAACGAAGAAGACCCCAACAACTTTTTCATGTATCGCTACGATTTTGTTGCTGGCGGAGCCACTCCCGGCAAGTCCACCAAGATTCTGAGCAAGGAAGGTGATTGGAACGCGAGTGATGTCTCGGGCGATGGCAAGCGAGTGATCGTCTCTCAGTACCGCTCCGCCTCGGACTCCGAAGTATTCGAACTCGATGTTGCCAGTGGTGCACTTCGCTCGCTCAACCCCATGATCGTGCCCGCAGGGACCACGGCAAGCTTGGAACCAGTGGGGTACTCGCCCGACGAGAAAGCGTTTTATATTCTGAGTGATCACGAGGAAGGTATCAAGCGTCTCTTCAAGATCGATCTCGCGACGGGGAAAGTCTCAAAGCCGCTGCCCGCACTCGATCAGTTTGAACTCGATGGCGCAGGCATCAACGACACTCGCACACTCCTAGTCGCTGCGGCCAATCAGGACGGATACGGCGTCCCCTCCCTCTATCGCCTGCCCAACCTTGATTCGGTCCAACTCCCCACAGTCGAGCGCGGCGTTGTCAGCCTCACCGAAGTTGAGGACGATCGCATCAGTTGGAGTCTCTCCAACGCGCGAACGCCGGGCGTCATGTACACCTGGAAAGTTCCCACGCCGGGCCAGCCAGCCACTTCGCCCCAGCAAGTTACCTTCCCCGATACGCAAGACATCAACCTCCAGTCCTTTCCGCTCCCGGAACTCATCAAGTTCAAGAGCTTTGACGGCATGGAAATTCCTGCGTTTGTATACCTCCCGCCCAACACGCCCAAGGGTCGTCCGATTCCGTTCGTGGTCGACTACCACGGCGGGCCCGAAGGTCAATACCGCCCCGACTTCAGCGCGTTTGTTCAGTATCTCCTGAGCGAAGGCTTCGGAGTCATCCGCCCCAACGTTCGTGGCTCTTCTGGATATGGGCGAGCGTACATCATGGCAGACGACTACAAACTTCGCTGGAACTCCGTCAAGGACGGTTGGCACTGTGCGAAGTGGCTCGTTGACAATGGTTATGCCCGTCCGGGCAAGATCGCCAGTTATGGCGGCTCGTATGGCGGCTTCATGACCACCGCCGTGCAAGTCGAAGATCAGGAAGCGCTTGAGCGTGGTGAAGTGTCGCAGCGGCTCTTTGGTGCCAGTATCAACGTCGTAGGTGTCATCAACTTCCAGACGTTTCTGGAGCGTACCAGCGGCTATCGGCGCAAACTCCGCGAAGTGGAGTATGGACCGCTGACCGATCCGGACTTCCTCAACAGCGTGTCGCCTTTGCTGCGGAGCGACAAGATCAATGTGCCCATGCTGCTTGCCCACGGCGCAAATGATCCACGCGTCCCAGTGACCGAAGCCATGCAGTTGGCCGAGGCGCTCATGCGTCGAGGGATGGACCCCGAGCAAATCTACTTCGATGACGAAGGGCACGGCTTTGCGAAGTTGGAGAACCGCTTGCTCTTCGGCAAGCGAGCCAGCCGCTTCCTGAAGCAGCACATCGGGCAGTAGTTGCTGTGTTCGAGTGGGGGCATCGCAAGGTCACGAGTCAGGCACAAGACTTGGCTGCGAGACTTTGCCAACAACTTCTCAACAAACAAAGCGACACAACCATCGAAATCCTGCTAAAACCGTGCGTAGGTCTGATCGAAACTTGACCTAAAGCCTTGTAAAACCTATCCTCCTAATCTTGATTGCGGGGTGGAGCAGCCCGGTAGCTCGTCGGGCTCATAACCCGAAGGTCCTAGGTTCAAATCCTAGCCCCGCTATTGCCGGGCCGGCTGCGAAAGCAGCCGGCCCTTTGGTTTTCAGCCCACCCTCTAGTTTGGGCCGTCGAGAGACCTCGGCGGCGTTTTCGTGTTTTGGCCCACGTACCGCCAGGTTTGGCGACGTGGCCCAACGCGGGCCAGGTCTCTGCCCGTCCGCCCGCCATAACCGGCGACCGCCCGTCCGGGAGCCTGCGGGGTCGATTCGGGCCCAAAGTCTCTCCAGGTCTCTCGTAGCTCCGGTCGCGGGTTAAGTGGTGATCTCGACCGCGTAGGTAGCGCAAGCCCGACTGTTGCGACTTCTATGCTCGTGTTGCGGTGCTCCGCTCGCGCGCTGCCGGTTGATGGCGCGCAGGCCGCGCGGCGTTTGCATAAAGGGACCCAAGACGACGCCGTGATGGTCGCGGCGATATCCATTGAGCCGGGCAGCCCGCGGGAGAACGCATACGCCGATAGCTTCAACGGCAAGCAGCGCGACGAGCGGCTCAACGGCAAGATCTTCCAATCGCGAAAGGAGGCCAAGATGCTTTTCGAGTCGTTGCGGAAACGCTCGAGTTTGATCAGTGCACACTTCGTCTTGGGCTACAGGCCGCCAGCACCGGAGACGATCGCTGCTGGCCCGACCAGCGCTAAGCTCAAGATGGTTCGGTAGCGGCGTGCATCAGCCCCAACCCTCGGATTGGAATCTAAAACGTCATACTTGGGAACGTCAATTCAAGACAAACACTATGAAAACACGATTCATTGCCCTCTTCGCTTTCGCATGCTCGCTCGCCCTTTCGTCGGCATCGCATTCGCAAGCTCAGACAACAGCCCCCGTTAAAGTCACGCCGGAGACCTACATTCACGCGGAGTGCGATCGGCAGTTTGGCGACGTCGTCAAAATGGCGGGCGGTGTCAATCGTCTGTTTCACTTCCGGAGTCCAACCCCGCTTGACAAACAGAACATCGTGCGGATGAACCGGGACACCCTTTACTCGATGGGAGTAGTGGATACCTCCAAAGGAGCCACCATCACCGTTCCGGAACTGCCGAAGGATCGATATGCCTCGGTCTATCTCGTGGACAATGACCACTATTGCCCCTCCGTAATTTACACGGCAGGCAAGCACGAACTGCCTCGGGAAACTAAATACCTTGGCATCGGCGTGCGGATCCAAGTTTTCAATCCCAAAGACGCGGACGAAATCGCCCTCGTCAATAAGTTGCAGGATCAGTTCATCATCGAGGCTGGCAACGCCGACTCGCCGCCGGCATTCAAGTGGGATCGTGAATCGCTCAAAGCACTGACCGCGCAGTATGAAAAGGATTCGACGGCCTATAGCAGTTGGAAGGGCATGATGGGGCCTCGTGGCAAAGCGGACGAGAAGACCCGTCACATCGCGGCGGCGGCAGCATGGGGGCTTTTCCCGGAATGGGATGCCACCTACCTGAACTACAGCGGGGGGCATGATCCGAAGGATTGCTACAAGGCCACTTACAAGGTGCCAGAAAACAACGCTTTCTGGTCCATCACAGTGTACGGCAACGACGGCTTCATGAAGAGCGAGAACAACATTGTTAATTCCTCGAACGTGAAGCTGAATGCCGACGGCACGTTCACCGTGTATTTCGGATCGAAGGAACTTTGTGGCGACCTTCCGAATCGGTTGGATGTGACCGAAGGCTGGAACTTCCTCATGCGGGTCTATCGTCCTGGCGGGTCGGTGCTGGACGGAAGCTACAAAGTGCCCCAAGCTGAGACCGTCGGAAGTGCAGGGAAACAACATTCTGGTTTTGCTTCACCAGCGGATTTTGGCGTCACGGATTACGCTTACAAAGTCTCGGAGACCGATTTCAATGTCAAGCGAAGCCTTGCCAAAGCAGGCATCAACGAGTGGGCGCATCAGCGTGATGTCAGCGACGTCAAGACACAACGAGTCATCCGGGAGAATCAGGATGTCATCTATTCCAGCGCCGTCGTCGACGTCCGTGAGGGAGCGACTGTTTCCGTACCGGTAAGCAAGACGTATCAAATCATCGAGGTTATCGATCAGCAAAACTACATTGTCGATGTGGTGTATCCCGGCAAGAGCCTCACCATAACGCCAGACAATCTGACTTACGGCAACTACGTTTACCTAATCATGCGCATACGAACACTTCCGGATTCGGAAGGTGGAATCGAAGCCACCCGCAAACTTCAGGGGATGGCAACCATCGAGGCGAAGTCCGCCGTCCCTTATACGACTCCTGATATTGTGATCGATCAGGCGAAGATGGAGGCGATCCGTACGGCGCTGATCAAGGACGTTCAGGCCGGAAAACTGTCAGACACCAGCAGGAGCCAAGGCGGACCGTACCAGACCGACCCGCAGCCTCATCTCTATGCCACCGCATACGGCTGGGGTGGCCTGTCTGTCGAACACGCGGCGTATGTTCCGATAGACAACCGCATGGAGGTCAGGGAAGGTAAGGCTGCGCCATCGAGTATCACGTTCATGCCGCCGGAAATCGATTATGACCGAGGCGGTTTCTGGTCGATCACCACCTACAACAGTGATGGCTGGCTGGCCATGGACAAGGCAGCAATTTCTAGTTCGACGGCGATCCCCAACGCAGATGGCTCCTACACGATTCGGTTCAATTCTCCGGGCAGCCCAAACAACGTCGAGACACCTTCACCATTCACCGCGCTACTGCGAATCTACGTTCCCAAGTCAAAGGAGAGTGCGATCCGATATCTAAAGATTGCAAGCAAAGAGTTGGTAATCAAGTAAACTTTTGTCCTGAGCTCGCAAATCATGCCGAACAAATCCATTGCATCGGAACCGAGGGCCACGCAGTTTGTGAAATCAAAGCTGCAGCAAGCTTGACGAAAAGTCCCGTCACATCGCGCCTGCGCGCGACCGACACGGATTTGAAGTCGGACCTCCGCCGGCGCGCCGAGACGCATCTCGCCACGTCTCGGTCTCTCTTAACCGATATCAAAAAGGTGCCTTTCCAGATTCCCAGAAACGGCGAGCAACGGCCATATCTACCCGGGTCTCTCGGGCACTGCGGAACGCGACTACGCATCCACTATTCGCATAACCCCCGGGTCGCAAGACTCGGGGGTTGTCGTTTTGAGTATTGGGCTTCGGTCGCCGAACTCGCTGGCCCACCGATTCCTCACCGACGGAGGCAATGCACCTCGAGCTCAATCTCGATCATGAACTCGGGCAGGGCCAGACCTTTGACCTCCAGCCAAGTCCCCGTGGGATACCCGGTGCGGTACACGCTCGCGCGGTGTTCGGAAATCGCCAGAAAACCCGACATGTTCGTCGTGAAGATGTTCTCGACCACCACATCCTCAAACGTGCAGCCGTAGTGCTTGAGCACCTTGTCGAGGTCGCCGTAGCAGTTGAGCATCTGCTGGCGAAGATCACCCACGGCGGTGGGCTTGCCCTCGTCGTCCATGCTGACGGCGCCAGAAATAATGAGCCGGTCACCAACTCGGATCGCATGCGTGTAGCCGTACTGATCTTCGACCTGCGGCCGCAACTTGAACGACTCACGCGCGAGCGTACGGGAAGATGAACTGCCGGCACACCCTGCGAGCAGGAAGGGGATGAGGAACAAGAGAGACACGAGAATGCCGTGGCGATGGTTCACGAGAGGCTCCTGATCTTCGGAGTGGTCATTCGGACAATAAGCACCCGGGATTGGGCGGCAGTATAGATTGACGCCGCCGGTGCAGGGTGGAGACCGCGGGATGAAGTGCCTGCCGGAACCGTGGCGTAGATGCGGAGACTCTCCTGACCTTTCCCCCGCTGCTTGAGTCAGCCTTCCCAACGGGCCGCGACGCATTTCGCCATGTCGTCTCGGTCTCTCTTCATCGATGCACAGAAGTGCTTCAGCGACAAGATTGCATTACGAGGCGGTCCGGTTGGCGATGTTGCCCATGATGACACCCATCATTCTGACCCGACCCCAACGCGGGAGCGGCTTGAGCAACCATTCCAGCGTCTTTGACAGCCATCCAGGTCTTACTATTGATCGCTTACCGAGCGCGGCAAGGGTGGCGGACGCGACTGCGGCTGGCTTCTGGGCCATGCCTAGTTTTATACCTGCACGGGCGGCGAAGCCGCTGTGAATCGGGCCAGGTGCACAGGCGAGCACCGCGACACCGTGCGGTTTGAGTTCATGATGCAACGCCTTGGCGAGTGATTGCACATAGGCCTTGGTCGCGGCGTAGTTGGCCGCGTGCGGCACGCCTTTGAAGCCGACGAGCGAACTCATGAGCACGATGCCGCCACGACGCTGCGCAGCGAAGCGACGCCCGAAGTGCCAGGTCAGCTCCATGAGCGAGCGGCAGTTGACGTTGACCATTGAGGATTGGGCAGAAAGATCGCTCTCGATGAACGGCCCGGTATATAAGACAATTCCTCGGATGGTTCTCACTTCATTTATGGCGAGTATGGTTCGGGCCTAGACAACTCCTCTCCGCAATACAATTTTTCCTGCTCGGCTTGACTTCGATCAATCTCCATCCGACACTACTATGCCCTATATCCCGCTGTCTTTCGTGATCCAATCCATGCACCTTAAAGCACTCAAATCACCCAAAGCCAAAGACGCCAAGAGCGTCCGGGTGATTGCTTTCGCTGTGCTGGTTGTGGGGTAGTACCCAGCCAAAGCCCAAGCGTTGTAGCAAACCCGGTCGATGCCGGGTTTTTTTCATTGCAGCCTGCTTCTATGGAGTTCTCATGTCCAACCCAATGTCCAACTTGATGTCCACCGTATCGAACCCCGTTCAAGCGTCCGATCCAGTCAGTGGCACCTGCCCGGAATGTGAGGGTGCCGTTCCCTTCGCCCGCGCTCCGCTCGCAGCCCAGGTCGCGCGCTGTCCGGGTTGTGGCGTCGAACTCGAAGTGACAAGTATCCAGCCACTCACGCTCGAACTCGCGCCCCAGGTGCAGGAAGACTGGGGCGAGTGAATTAGCGCGATCGTCTCACTGAACTTCACCAAGCCTGCGCCAGGAGTTTTCATAATGAATGTGGCTATCCTCCATACTCGACTTCGCATCGAAGAGCGGCTGCTCAGCGATGCACTCGCCGCTCGCGACGCGACCGTCGAACTCATCGATCTCCGGACGGTTGTCTTTGATCCCCGCGCTGACCAGCGTTGGCGAGGCTTCGATATCGTCCTTGATCGCTCCGTCTCCTTGACAGCATCCCTGACCGCAGTGCGAATGATCGAGCACCTGGGTCTGCGTTGCATCAATCCCGCTGCTGCCATCGAACTTTGCAGCGATAAACTTCGCACATCGCTTGCGCTCGAGGCTGCCAGCGTGCCCACTCCCCGCACTCTTGTCGCAACCTCGCCCGAATCCGCTTTGGAAGCCATCGAGATGCTCGACTATCCGGTTGTACTCAAGCCCACGATTGGTTCCTGGGGACGTCTGGTCTCCCGCATCAACGATCGCGATGCCGCCGAAGCGATCATTGAGCACCGCGACACGCTGGGCTCAGTCAACCACCACGTCTACTACGTCCAGGAGCACATCGACAAGCCGGGGCGCGACATTCGCGTCTTCGTCGTTGGCGGGCGTGCCATCGCCGCGATAACTCGCACCAGCCAACACTGGGTCACCAACACCGCACGCGGCGCCCGTGCCGCAGGCTTTGCGATTCCCGACAGTCTCGCCGATATATGTATCCGCGCGGTTGAGAGTGTCCAAGCCGATGTAGCCGCCGTCGATATCTTGGAGTGCCCACGACGCGGGTTCCTTGTCAACGAGATCAATCACTCGATGGAGTTTCGAAACAGCATCGAGACAAGCGGTGTCGACATTCCAGGGTGCGTCGCGGAATACGCGATCAGCCTCGCTTCCAAAAAAACACACGCAGCACCTTTCTCGCGGGGAGGAGTGAGTGAGCAGTGAACGCCGACGGGTTTCGATCATCGGAGCGAGTGGATACACCGGCGGAGAACTCCTGCGCCTCCTGCTCGATCATCCCGGCGTAACCGTCGAGGCGGCAACGTCGCGAGCCCTCACGGGCCAGCCGCTGCATCGTTCGCATCCCAACCTCCGCGCCAGGTCGCAGTTGTTGTTCACAACGCCCGACACTGTTGGCCCCAGCGACGTTCTCTTTCTGTGCATGCCCCACGGCTCGGCAGCCAAGGAAGTCGATCGCTGGATGAGCCTGGCACCTTTGGTCATCGACCTCTCCGCAGACTTTCGATTGCGTGAACCCTCGGCTTTCAAGCAGTGGTACGAGCAGGATCATCCCGCTCCAGCACGTCTCACAGAGGCGATATATGGCCTGCCCGAACTTCGGCGTGATGCGATGCCGGGTGCGCGGCTGATAAGCGGTGTTGGTTGCAACGCCACGTCGATGAACCTCGCGCTCCTGCCCTTGGCGCGTGCGGGGCTGATCGACCGTGCGATCTGCGATATCAAGGTCGGCTCTTCGGAGGCTGGGGCAGAACTGTCGCCAGGATCACATCACCCTGAACGTAGTGGTGCCGTTCGTACCTACGCACCAGTGGGTCATCGCCACGAAGCCGAGGTCATTCAAGAACTTGGCCCGCTCAATCTTCAAACCACGATCACCGCAATCGAAATGGTTCGCGGCGTGCTCTGCACTGCCCACGTCTTGCCGACCCGTCGTGTGGATATGAAAGAACTATGGCGACTCTATCGTGCTGCATACGGCAGTGAACCATTCGTGAGGCTAGTCGCCGAGCGAACTGGTCTCCATCGTTTACCAGATCCCAAAATCCTCGCGGGAAGCAACTATGCGGATGTTGGATTCGATGTCGACGAGCGTTCGGGCCGCATCGTTGCATGTTGCGCGATCGATAATCTTATGAAGGGTGCAGCTGGCTCCGCCGTGCAGTGCATGAACATCGCGCTGGGACTGCCCGAAACACTGGGTCTGACATTTTCAGGGCTGCATCCGTGCTAGATTCCTCCTTGAGCATCACCATGAATACCACTGCTTCTCCACTCATTGTCATTAAAATCGGTGGCGGTAAGGGCATCGATGTTCTGCCGCTGCTCACAGAGATTGCCGAGTTGGTTCGTTCTGGAACGCGGGTTGTGCTCGTCCATGGCGGATCGCACGAGACCAACACGATTTCAGATTTGCTCGGCCATCCGCCACGCTTCTTGACCAGTCCATTGGGCCATACAAGCCGCCGCACCGATCAGGCCACGCTCGATATTTTCAAGATGGTCTACTGCGGCAAGATCAACAAGGGGATTGTCGAACACCTGCGACGGCATGGCATCGATGCCGTCGGTCTCAGTGGCATTGATGGCGGTCTCTGGCAGGGCAAGCGCAAGGACGCAATTCGTTCGGTCGAAGAAGGACGCGTGCTGATCGTTCGCGACGACCTCACAGGCACCGTGGATCATGTCGACGCAAGGCTGCTCAATCTGCTGCTCAATGATGGTCGCACACCCGTGCTCTGTCCGCCCGCAGTCACCGAAGATGGCATCGCCATCAATGTCGATGCAGATCGTGCCGCAGCCCGCACCGCTATCGCGATGGGTGCGAGCGAGTTCCTGCTGCTGAGCAACATTCCAGGCGTACTGCGCGATCCATCCGACAACCATTCATTGATTGCGAATGCCAACACCGTTGGTCTGAGCGTCGTTCGAGCCGCCGCACAGGGACGCATGAAGAACAAAGTCATGGCGGCCCAGGACGCAGTCACAGGAGGAGTGCAGCGCGTCGTCATCGGCTCGGCAAATGGCGAGAACTCGATTGCTCGCGCTCGGTCCGGAGCGGGAACAATCTTCGAGGCGGTGCTTGTATGACGCAGTTGCCAGACTCAGTACGCTTCCTCCACGATCTGGTCGCCATCGCAAGCGTCGCTCCAGATGAGGCAATCGCAGTTGATCTGTTCATCACGCAGGCCCGCTCCCTGGGCATGCAGGCGTTTGTCGATGAAGCAGGTAATGCTCACGCCCTGCGAGCAACTTCTGAAACACAAAGCCAGCCTCACATTGAAATTGCTTTGCTCGGACACATCGATACCGTGCGTGGCGACATCCCAGTCCGCATCGAGCATGGCATCCTGCATGGAAGAGGCAGCGTCGATGCCAAGGGTCCGCTTGCCGCGATGCTATTCGCTGCTTCAGCGGTGAATCTGCCATCCAACGTCACCGTTCGCGTGATTGCCGCAGTGGGCGAAGAGACGCCCCTCTCGCCTGGTGCTCGACACCTCGCTCAAACGCTTTGCCCCCGTGCCTGCATCATCGGTGAGCCAAGTGGTTGGAACGGCGTGACCTTGGGGTATAAAGGTCGTCTGATCATGCACGCGAGCCTGCTTAGGCCCAGCGGTCACAGCGCAGGCCCGCACGGCTCGGCATCAGACGCAGTCGTGGCATTCTGGCAGGACGTGCTGGCATTCACGAGCGGCATCAACGCGGGTCATACTGGCGCGTTCGAAACCATCCAGGCAAGCATCCGCTCCTTACGCGATGAAAGCGATGTGATGCAGGATGGTGCCTATCTGACGGCTGGATTTCGTTTGCCGAGTTGGATGTCGCCACAGCAACTCGAATTGTGCCTTGAAACTATTGCAGATCGCAGTCGCGTCACTGCACACTTCAAAGGTCACGAGCACGCCTTCGCGACTGACCGCAATGATCCCGTCGTTCGCGCGCTGTCGTGCGCGATTCGTGCCCAGAGTGGTTCCCCACACCCCAAACTCAAGACAGGCACATCAGACATGAACGTGGTGGCTCCGATCTGGAATTGCCCGATCGCCGCCTATGGGCCTGGCGATAGTTCGCTCGATCACACACCAACCGAACACTTGCAACTCGACGAGTATCTGCGATCAATCAACGTGCTGACGAAAGCAATCCAACTGCTAGCCACCGAACTCACGGCACCGCAGGGCGAACTCTCGCTCGCGCCGACAAACTCAGTTAGTTGATTGATCCTTGCGTGTCCCAAGACACCATCAGACCTCACCCCAAATGGTTAAAGTCAGCATGACGCCCATCGGTATCCGTCACTGTATCAGCGCTACTTCAGTCCGGATACGCTCGCCCTCCATGGCTGTTTTGATTGCTTCGCAAAAGTTGGCCAAGACGTTCGGCACTAAGTCGCTCTTTCGCGATGTTGCATTGTCGTTGCATGATCGTGAGCGGCTGGCGCTCATCGGGCCCAATGGCTCGGGCAAGTCCACGTTGTTAAAGATTCTCGCCGGGCTGGTTTCGGTCGACGAAGGACAGATCAGCCTTCGCAAAGGCGTCCGCATCGCCTATGTCGCTCAGAAGGAGGACTTTCCCGAAGGCTCAACCGTGCTCTCCGCGATTATCCGTGCATTGATGGACGCAGTCCATGCCGGAGAGATCGCCCATGTCCACGACGAGCACGAGGCGTTGATGGCTGCGGAACTGATCCTGGGTCGTCATGGCATGACCAACTTCGAACAGCCTACCAGTCTCCTCTCGGGCGGGCAGCGTAAGCGTCTGGCCATCCTGCGCGAACTCGCGATGGAGCCTGATGCGCTCCTGCTCGACGAACCGACCAACCACCTCGACTATGAGGGTGTCGAATGGCTTGAAGCAACTCTTAGAGCCGGGCCATTCGCGAGCATCGTCGTCACGCACGATCGCGAGTTTCTCGAAACCATCGCGACTCGAATCGCCGAGCTTTCTCGCCAATATCCCCAGGGCATATTCGCCGTCGAAGGAAACTACTCCGAGTTTCTTCGTCGAAAAACCGAGTTCCTCGATGGCCAGGCTCGCCAGGAGCAGGCCTTGGCCAATCAGGTTCGAGAAGACTTGCGCTGGCTGGGGCGCGGTGCGCAGGCCCGTCGCACCAAGTCCAAGAGTCGCATCGAGGCATCGTACGTGCGGATGGATGAACTCTCCGAACTCCGCGAACGCAATCTCGACGCGAAGCCAACCAGCATCGATTGGGGCGCGACCGGTCGCCTCACTCGAAAACTTCTCGTGGCTCGCGCAATCAGCAAACGCCTTGGCGACCGCCAGTTGTTCACGGACCTGGATATTGTGCTGTCGCCTGGCCAGCGCATCGGCCTCATGGGTCCCAATGGCTCTGGAAAGTCCACGCTCATCAAGGTACTGATGGGTGATCTCGATGCCGATCCACCATCGCCGCAAGCTCTCGCCGCCGCCGCACGCGCGACCGATGTTCCTCCAGGCACGCCCCCGCCCGGCACGATCAAGCCCGCCGACAACCTCCGCATCGTGCTTTTCTCGCAGCATCGCACAGAGATCGATCCTGCCCAGACGCTGGGCACCGCCCTGAGTCCGCACGCCGATAGCGTCATCTATCGCGGCGCAACCCTGCACATCAATACCTGGGCTCGCATGTTCCTCTTCTCCGCCGAGCAACTCAAGCAGCCCGTGCGTGCCCTCTCGGGCGGTGAGCAGGCCCGCATTCACATCGCACGGCTCATGCTCGAACCCGCCGATGTCCTGATTCTCGACGAACCAACCAACGATCTGGACATCCCCTCGCTCGAAGTGCTCGAGCAAAGCCTTGAGGAGTTTCCAGGCGCGGTCGTGCTTGTGACCCACGATCGTGCCATGCTTGCGCGAGTCTGCACGCACTTTCTCGCTCTTGATGGCCTCGGCGGTTCGGCCCACTACGTTGACTACACCCAATGGCAGACCGCGCAGCAGCGAGCTGCCGCTCCTAAGCCCGCCAAGTCCCCGTCAGAAAAATCCCTTCCAGACAATCGCCTCAAGCCCAGTGAATCTGATATCGATGCAGCCACACCATCCGCGGCCAAAAAAATTAAACTGGCGTACAAGGAACAACGCGAACTCGCCGAGATCGAGCCTGCGATCCTCGTAACTGAAGCCGAAGTGGTGGCGCTCGAAGCCAGACTACACGACCCCGATGTGGCAAACGACCACCGTACTCTGCGCGAAGCCGCGACCAAACTTGGCGTGGCCCAGGCCAAGGTCGCCAGCCTTTACGAGCGCTGGGCAGAACTCGAAGCACGCCAGCGTGGTGAGTGATCTCAGTGGGCTTCCATGAGATATTGGAATCTTCCAAACGAACGTCATGCTTGCACTACCAGAAACCCAACCCATCAGTCAGCAACCAATTGGTACGCTCTTAGCACAATCAGAATGAACTCAAAGACGAAACCATGACCGCAGCTGAAATCATTCTCTGGATACTTGGAATCTACCTTGGTTGTGGCACTTGCTTCGCGATTGCCTTCACACTGCGCGGTGCGAAGTCAATCGATCAATCCGCAAGCATCAGTCCACTCACCGTTCGATTGGCGTGGTTTCCCGGTGCCGCCGCTCTCTGGCCTCTCTTGCTCGCGAAGTGGCTCCAACATAAGGCAACTCAGTCATGACCAGATCACAAAGACGTGCGCACGCTATCGTCGCGCCGGTGTTGTTCCTTGCCGCTGCCATCGCGGCCTTTGCCTTATGGTTGTGAGACTAGAGGCACTTATCCCATGAGCAGTACCTACAGAATCGTGCAGTGGAACCGGCACAAGCGCGTCTATGACGTGGTGCTTGCCTGCGGCGTTGTGGTCCTGCTCGTCGTTTTCGTTGTCGTCAGTAAAATGGTTCTGACCGGTGAGCATGCTGTCTCCGACGAAGTGCTCATCTTGCGCGCACTAGGCATCTGCGCGATCGTTCTGCTACATGTCACGCTGCTCATCGGCCCCCTCGCGCGGCTCACGCCCCGTTGTGCAGCACTCCTCTACAACCGCAGGCATCTGGGCGTTACGACGTTCTGCCTCGCCCTCGCCCATGCTCTGCTCGCCACCATCTACTACGGCGGTTTCTCTGGCACGAATCCACTGCTCTCGATACTAAACTACGGCTCTTTTCGTTCTGTTAGCGCTTTCCCGTTCGAGTGGTTCGGTCTCCTCGCCCTGCTCATTCTCTTCGTCATGGCAGCAACCAGCCACGACTTCTGGCTTGTCAATCTCGGCGCAAAGTTCTGGAAGTGGCTGCATATGTCTGTGTATGTCGCATACGCGGCCATCGTCCTCCATGTCGCTCTGGGTGCTCTGCAAAGTGAGCGTCATCTCGTGCTTGCGATTCTCATCATCGCCGGCGCATTGCTGCTTGCCACGCTCCACGCCATCGTGGGGATACGCCAGTTGCGCGCGGATAGCCAACCAAGCCCCATCAACGATGAAGCCATCAAAGATGAAAACAACGATCAATGGATCGACGCCGCGTCCATCGACGAGATTCCCGAATCTCGTGCCAAGGTCGTCCATCTCGCGGGAAGCGAACCGATCGCACTCTTTCGTAACAACGACACATTCAGCGCAGTCACCAACGTTTGTGCCCACCAGGGTGGACCGCTGGGCGAGGGCAAAATCGTCGGCGGATGCATCACCTGCCCGTGGCACGGCTACCAGTACCTTCCCCACAACGGACAAAGCCCGCCCCCATTCGTCGAGAAGATCGCGACATATGAAGTCCGCGTTCGGGGTGATCGTGTCGAAGTCAGGGCGAAAGCGCTTCCACCAGGAACACCGGTGGTCCCTGCTCCCCGTACATGTGCCAAGCCATCCTTCTCAAGAGATCGCTCGAAGTCCGACGCAAATCCGCAGGAGTCTGGATCGTGACAGAGCAACCACCATCTGACAACATAGCAACTCAGAAACCCGATGAGTTTTACGTTGGCTATCTGCCTACGCCCGCGTCACATCTCAAGACCCTGCGCGTTCTTATCCCTGGCGTGGTCCTCGCGTTCTTGGCGGGCGTTGCAATCATCTCCTTCGTGCAGCGTGACCCAGGCAGCGCGGTGTGGCGTAGCCAAGTCGAAACCTTCGAGGGCATTGTTCGCACCGAGCCTTGGCCCATGCTTATCACCACCACGCCCGATGGACCGCGCGTGGTGCTGCTGGTCGAAGAGGGCAAGCATGGCGCTCAGCAACGCGTTGCCCCTTGGATTGGCCAGCATGTCGCCGCCAAAGGCTTGGTATTGACCCGAGACAGTCGCATCATTCTCGAACTCGTTCCAGACGACGATGCCATCGCCGCAGCAGCAGTACTGCAACCAGCGATAGTCGGGATAGCCGCACCCGACAATCTCGCCAGTGCCCTGCGCGTTTCGCTCCGAGGCGAGATCATCGACTCCAAATGCTACCACGGCGCCATGAAGCCAGGCGAGGGCAAAACCCACAAAGCCTGCGCCACGCTCTGCATCAGCAACGGCATCCCCGCCATGTTTATCGCAGAGGATGGTTCTGCCTACCTGCTTGCCACAGCCGACGGCGCGCCTCTCGACAAAGACACACTCTCCAAAATCGGCGAGCGCGTTGAGGTTCGTGGCGAGGTGACTCCCCTCGCCGACATGCGTGTGCTTCGCATTGAGCCTAGGTCAGTCAAGAGACTGTGATTAAAATGCGGCGAAAGGCGCTCCTCGCTTGATCTACTCAATCACTTCTTCGCATTGACGAGGGCTTTGAGTGATCCAAGCACCTTCTCCGCCGCTTCCCCTTCATACACCCGCTGCACATCGCCCACGCGCGTCGCCAGGTGTTCGCGCTTCGCGCCCCCAGCACCATCCAGTACCACCGTTTGAACGTCGCACGCCTCAATCTGGCTTCCGCCCAGCGTCCGGATCCTGAGCGTCAGCATGGCATTCGACAGCGGTGGTGGTGGGGGGGACGATGGGGGCGGCAGCAGCAGTTGCAGCGTGCCAATCGTGATCACATCGCGTCCGGCAACCGCGCCGATGGAGACATCGCCCATCTGGGCGTGATCGAAGGCGACCTGCGGCGCCTGTGCTGCACGCTCGCGTAGCATAGCCCAGGGGATGACACCGCGCAGCGCATCAGTGAGGAGCGCCAGAAGCGGTTCGAGCTCAGTGCGGAGCGTCTGGCTGAGCAGCATCGTGAGCGCTGCGTGCAACTGCTCAATCGCGACCACTTGGACGCTCTGGCCAGGCTGGACGATGACCACATCGCCGCGCAAGCGCAGCAGCTCGACCCGCTGCTCGGGGCCGAGCGTGAACTCGTCGCAGATGCGCTCAATCTCGTCGCGGGTGAAGGCCGGCTTGCCCTCGTTCAGCCGCCGGTTGAGCTGCGAGGGCGCGCTGTAACCCAATTTGCGGCTCGCCTCGGCCTCGGATAGTCCGCTTGCGCTGATGAGCTTGCTAATCGCGTCGCGCAGCTCCGGGCTCGACTCGGGCTCGGCGTATTTCGGCATGTCGTTCCTCGTTGCGCAGACCGCAATAAAACCTTGCTCGCATCCGCAATGGGCCAGGGGCTACCCT
>CAYRPC010000030.1:0-27372 GCA_964425995.1 uncultured Phycisphaeraceae bacterium | reverse complement strand
CCCCAGGAGGTGCCAAGTGACCAGCATTCCCAATAACATGAGCAAAGACATCCATGGTGCGCTCAGCACGCTGCCCGCGATACTCAAGGGAGAAAACGTGCGCTTTGGCGAGGGTGCCGGCAAGAGCCTGGGGATGGGCCTGCTGGGCTTGGGCGTGCTGTTGGCGCTCGCGGGCTTTGGCATCGGCTTCAGCGGCGCGCTGGGCACGACGCTGGCCCACGCACTGGGCGCGTATCTGGTGGGCACGATGGCCGTGCTCGCGGTCTGCATCGGGGCCACGATCTTCCTGATGATCTTCCATCTGGTGAACGCGGGCTGGACCGCCACGCTGCGGCGTCAGTTCGAGAACATCATGAGTTTCCTGCCCTTCGCGTGGCTCATGCTTTTGCCGCTGCTGATTCTCGAAATCGCCAACGATGGCGTCCTTTTCCGGTGGATGCACGCCGACTTTGCGGGCGACTATCTCCTGCAGAAGAAGTCGACCTACTTCTTCTTCCCCGCGGGCAGCGACAGCAACGCCTTCCCGGCCTTCTTTGTGATCCGCTATCTCGCGTACGGCGCGTTCTGGTTTTATGTGACGAGCAAGTTGCTTAAGTGGAGCGGCGAGCAGGATCGCACGGGCAGCGCCGAGCCCTCTTCCAAGGCACGCTTCATGTGCGCGTGGGCCTTGCCCCTGATGGCCCTGTCCACGGCCTTTGTCGCCTTTGACTTCCTGATGACGCTGGACTTCAAGTTCTTCAGCACCATGTGGGGTGTGTATTACTTCGCGGGTGCGGCCTTCGCCTCGATCGCAACCGTCAGCCTGATCTGCAACTTCCTCCTGCGCAAGGGCAAGATGCGTGGACTGGTGACAACCGAGCACTTCCACGATCTAGGCAAGTTGCAGTTCAGTTTCACTGTCTTCTGGGCCTATATCGCTTTCAGTCAGTACTTCCTGATCTGGTACGCCAACATCCCCGAAGAAACCTCCTTCTTCTTGCACCGCAAGGAGCACGGCTGGAAGGCGCTGGGAATTTTCCTGATCGTGGGCCACTTCGTCGCGCCCTTTCTGATCATTCTCTCGCGCCACGTCAAGAAGAATCTGGGCCTGATGCTTGTGATGTCGGTCTGGTGCCTGCTGGCCCACATCATGGACATGTTCTGGATTGTGCGGCCGATGGTTTATGCGGGCGATGCTGGGCCGGGGCCGGGTGCTCAGGGCGTGGTGCTGGATGTAGTGGCCATTCTGGGCTGCGTGCTGATCTTCGCTGGGTATCTGGTCCAGAAGGTTGCGGGTGGTCAATTGGTCGCGGTCTTTGATCCGTTCATGCATGAAGGGCTGGAGCACAAGAACTATGTGTAAATGATCCATACCCGGGTCTTACTGGGCTATGCCCGGGACTACCACGGGGACATCCGCTTGTCCTGACTCCTGATCGAATATCGTTTCCCAGTAATCCGTCCGGTCTCCCAGTACGAAACTAGTAGTTGGTTGTGGGTCGTTTTTTTAGGTTGGTGGCACCATATGGCAGAACTCAACAACAACATCCAGCGAGACATGAGCGCGGCGAGCGGGGCGCATGGTGGCGCACACACGGCCCACATCGACGAGTGGCACCATCACACCAAGGCCGAAGGCGTGCCCCAGGGTGAGCACACTGCTCAGATCAACACATTGAATCTGGTCAAGTGGCTGATTGGCATCATCGTCGCTGTGGTGGTGATCGTGATGGCTCTGATGAAGTTGACGGAGATGAAGGCGACGCAATTGCGAGCGCAGGTCGTGGAAACTGACTGGTCCAGCGAATATATCAGCAAGCGGGCGACGGTGGAAGCAGAACTTTCCGCCAACGGCACGCAGCGGGTCTATGCCCCAATCAGCGGCACTGCGGTACGGATTCCTTTGGATGATGCGATGAACAAGGTGGTTGGGAACTATCAGGGCGGTAAAAAGAACCTGAGCGAATCGCTGCCCGTGAAGCACTCGCCACTCAAGTGAGCCAAGGCCCGCGATATGGCAAGATTCAATTCGCCCTGAGGATTCTGGAAGTAGGCAGTAGAAGTAGATAGTGGAAGTTAGACGCAACATGGCAGATCGATTGACCAACCCGACGCTCCATGCAGCACTGAGTTGCTGCGTTGTCGCGTGCAACGTTGTGTTTGGTGGCGACGGCGCTGGCCAGGCGACACCCGCCAAGCCAAGCGACGCGGCGGGACAGGTGATTGAGGAGCGAGCGAGCGGGGTTGATGAAGTGGTCGCTGCGCCCAAGTCAGTCGATGACAGCAAGGTGCCTTTCGAGGTCCGGGGCTTGGATGTCGAGGAAAAGGTTGGTTCGCGTCTGCCCGCCGATCTCCAGTTTACCAACGCCGAGGGACAGTTGGTCACGCTTGGAAAGTACTTCGACAAGAGCAAGCCCAGCGTGATCGTGATGGCGTACTTCCATTGCCCGGTGGTGTGCAAGACGCTGATCGACAAACTGGTGCAGACGCTCAACAGCGTCGATTATGTGCCCGGGCAGGAGTACAACCTGCTGGTCTTCAGTTTCGATCCCAAGGAAACTCAGCGTTCGGCCAAGGAAGCCAAGGACTTGTACGTTGGCCAATACAACGGCGAGGAAACCGCGGCGTTCGAGGGTTTCCAGTTCCATGTCGGTTCTGCCGCAGCGTCCCGATCGCTCGCGGATGCGCTGGGTTTTCGGTATAAGTTCCTGACCGATACGGGCGAGTTCAGCCACCCTGTGGTGGTCTTCCTGGCGACGCCCGAAGGGCGCGTGAGCCGGTACCTCTATGGCTACGAACAGGCCCCGCGCGACATGCGACTGGCGATCATGGAAGCCAGCCAGGGCATGCTGGTGCGCACCATCGGTGAACGGCTGATGAACTTCTGCTATATGTATGACCCCAATCGCGGCAGTTACACGCTCCAGGCGTTTCGGGTGATGCAAATCGGTGGTGTCCTGAGCATGGGCTTTTTGGGAAGTCTGGTGGGGGGCATGCTGCTGCTGGAGCGAGGCCGCAAGCGGCGGCGAATGGTACAAGGCAGCACTAAGGGCGAGCAGGGCGGCGGGACTGGTGATGGTACTGGTACTGGCTCTGTGTCTGGGGCTGAGACCATGAAGGTGCAGACGATCAAGGCAATCACAAGCAATCAACCACTCGAAGGTGCGCGAGCATGATGACGACGATGTTTTATACGATGATGGCTGCGCTGGCGACGGCGAACGATGGGGCTGGCGACGGGGCTGGCGCTGCGTTGGGGGCCGGGGCCGGGAGTGGTGCTGGCGGGAGCGATCCTGGCTTCTGGTTCCGCACCTGGCTGGGCAAGCCGACACAAAGCCCCTTGGCGCAGCATTCTGACGATACCTTCATGTTCATCTGGTGGTTCTGCGTTGCCTGGTTCATTTTTCTGATGGGGCTGATGTTCTACTTTGTGATCGCCTATCGGCGCAAGCCCGGCAAGATTGCAGTGCGCAGCAGCAGCCATAACGCGTCGCTCGAATTGTTCTGGACGATCATCCCGACGCTGATGCTGGTCTACATCTTCTGGATCGGCTTCGAGGGCTACATGGAGAAGGTCACGCCCCCGGGCAACGCCATGGAACTGAAGTTGACCGGGTATAAGTGGTCGTGGGACCTTGAGTATCCCGGCGGTGTGGTTGTCAATCGCGGCACCTCGGGCGGCAAGGTTGCCAAGGATGCTGCGGAGTTGGTGCCGATTTTTTATGTGCCCGCCGAGACGCCTATTCGTTTGCGCATGAACAGCACGGACGTGATGCATGCGTTCTGGATTCCCAACTTCCGCATCAAGAGCGACCTGGTCCCCAATCGGTACACGGGCCTGTGGTTCAAGGCCAATGGTCCTGATGGCGGAATCCACACTCGCTATCACCCCAAGACCAAGGCGGAGGAGAAGCCGGGCGAACTCAATAATCCTTTTGTTGAGGCCTTGGCGGGCGCGCCCTTCGAGGATCACTGGATTTTCTGCGCCGAGTATTGCGGCACGGGCCACAGCGAGATGGCGGGCATCATCCGGGTAGTTTCTGCGGATGTGTATAAGAATTGGCTGGTGCTGCAGAACGACAATCCAACCGACACGCCCGCGATGAAGGGTGCCAAGATCTACAAGGCCCGCTGCATTTCGTGCCACAGCGTCGATGGTTCATCGGGCACCGGGCCAACCTGGAAGAACATGTTCGGCTACTCCTTCATGCACACCAATGGCGAGTCGCACGTCAACGACGACCAGCACATCACCGAGGCTATCCGCTATCCCAACAAGCACATCCGCAGTGACTATCCCGCGGGCGGCATGTCGGCTTTCCCGGAGTCGCTCCTCAGCAACAAGCAGGTTGATTACATCCTCGCGTACATGAAGACGATCTCAGACAAGGCCCCGCCGACAACGCCCGAAGGAACGCATGGGCATGATGAAGAGGTTAAGCCGGAAGCAGTGAAGGCAGTTGAAGTTACGCCCGCGGAGAAGCACTAAGTTATCCGCAGGCACAACGTTGAGCCAGTACACGTCAAGCCCACCACCAGTTAGTACACGTCAAGCCACACCCCCCAGCAGGCACAATCACGCCCTCGGCATCATCCGGGGCGAACCAAACGGGCCACCAAGCCCCGGAGCGAAGTATGGGTACCGCAGCACACGGACACGCAGTAGCCGGACATACTGGACATGCCGGACACGGGCATGGCAGTTACCTGACCCCCAAGGGTGGTTTCATGACCACGGTTCTCGACTGGGCGACGACGGTCGACCATAAGAAGATCGGCGTGATGTATCTCTTTGCGATCCTCTTCATGTTCTTCCTGGGCGGGCTCGCGGCGGTAGCCGTGCGTGTCGAACTGCTGGAACCCGTGCGCGTTGCAACGGATGGCACGATCACGGGCCAGTTGTTTGCGCCGCCCGACCAGAAGTCAGTCGCCGCGGGCAATGAAATTTATAACCGACTCTTCACTTTGCATGGCGCGATCATGGTGTTCATGGTGATCGTGCCCAGCATCCCCGCCAGCCTGGGTAACTTTTTCCTGCCGCTGATGCTGGGGGCCAAGGACGTTGCCTTCCCGCGATTGAATCTGTTGAGTTGGTACATCTACGTGATTGGCTCGATATTCGCGGTGTCGTCGATAATTCTGGGAGGTGTGGATACCGGCTGGACGTTCTACACACCCTATTCAACCACCACTGGCAACGAGTTCGGGCGTGTCATCTTCATGGTGATGGGCGCGTTCATTCTCGGGTTTAGTTCGATCCTGACGGGCCTGAACTTCATCGTGACGGTACACAAACTTCGCGCTCCGGGCATGGGCTGGTTTGATATGCCCTTGTTTGTCTGGGCCGTGTATAGCAGCGCGATCATCCAGGTGCTCGCGACTCCTGTCATCGGCATCACCCTGCTGCTTTTGACCTTCGAGCGTGTCTTCCGCGTCGGCATCTTTGATCCCGCCCTGGGCGGTGATCCTGTCCTGTTCCAGCACTTCTTCTGGTTCTACAGCCACCCGGTGGTGTACGTGATGATTCTGCCCGGCATGGGCATCATCAGCGATGTCTTGAGCGTGCATAGTCAGAAGAAGATCTTCGGCTATCGCGCCATCGCCTTTTCCTCGCTGGGCATCGCTGCGGTCTCGTTCATCGTGTGGGGCCACCACATGTTCACGAGCATGAGCGAGGTTGCGGGCGTGGTCTTCAGCGGCCTGACCTTCCTGGTCGCCATTCCCACCGCCGTGAAGGTGTTCAACTGGATCAGCACGTTGTACAAGGGCTCGATTGCCCTGACTACGCCCATGATCTATGCCCTGATCTTCCTGTTTCTGTTCAGCATCGGGGGCCTGACTGGCCTACCGCTGGGCACGCTCAGCACCGACCTGCACTTGCACGATAGTTACTTCGTGGTTGCCCACTTCCATTACGTGATGATGGGCGGCACGATCATGGCGCTGCTGGCGGGCATCCATCACTGGTGGCCCAAGATGTTTGGCAAGATGTACAACGAGACGTGGGCGACGATCGGCGCTCTCACCGTCTTTGTCGGCTTCAACCTGACGTTCTTCACGCAGTTCTTCCTGGGCACGCAGGGCATGCCCCGCCGCTATGCCAGTTACATCGATGAGTTCCAAATCTACCACCAGATCAGCACGATTGGCTCCTTCATCCTGTTCCTGGGATTTGTCATTCACTTCCTCGTTCTGGTTGCGAGCCTTGCCAGTGGCCGCAAGGCGGAGCAGAATCCCTGGGGTGGCTTGACAATGGAATGGGAAGCAAGCAGCCCGCCCAGTGAGCACAACTTTGATCACGAGCCGCTCTGCAAGCATGGCCCGTACGACTTCGACACCACTGTCCCGCCAGGCTGGGATCCCAAGGACTATCCGATTCCCGCCGAGAACTTGCGTGCGAAGGAAGCCGGAGCGCATGGATAATTGATTGTAAAGCGGTTCGATGGGCCACGAGGCCAGCGGACCCCGGACCATATGGATGGAGCAACGCACGAACCCGACCCGCTGGCTTGCAGGCTAGTTGGTCTGCCCGAAGGACGAAGAGACTGCTTATGAGCACCCTGCCAACCGACAAGTCCGGCGTGAGCGAGTTGCTGCCACTGTGGGCTCGCTATCGCCATGGCCACCACTGGCGCACCAAGGACGAAGAGTTTGATGCCTGCAAACTGGGCTTCTGGCTCTTCCTCACGACCGAAGTGCTGCTGTTCGCGGGCATCTTTGTCGCGTATGCGATTTTCCGGGCAAAGTTTCCCGAGGCATGGGCCGAGGGGAGCCGCTCGCTGGATTGGAAGATCGGCGGCCTGAACACGATCGTGCTGCTGGTGAGCAGTTACACGATGGCGCTGTCGATCTACTGCTTTCAGACCGACCAGATCAAACGCGGCCAGCGCCTGCTGGTGGTCACGTTTTTGGCCGGGCTTGGTTTCCTGGTCATCAAGATGGGCTTTGAGTACATGCCCAAGATCTCGGGCTACTTCCTTGCCTTTGATCCTGCCCTTTCGCACTACAGCGCGAATATCGACTCTGGGAAGGCCCTCTTTGGCGGCCTGCTCCAGCACGTCGAGGGGTATGGCGGCAAGGCACCGGGCAAGTGGTTCAACTATGCGTTTGCTCAGGACCCGCGCATGCCCTTGTGGTGGAGCGTCTACTACTCGGGCACGGCGATCCATGCCCTGCACGTCGTCATCGGCATGGTCATGATCGCGCGTGTCTACTTCCGTTCCTTCAAGGGCCATTACGGCTCTGGCCATTACACCTTTGTTGAAATCACCGGGCTGTACTGGCACTTGGTTGATTTGGTGTGGATTTTCCTCTTCCCGCTGCTGTATCTGATTCACTAGTTTGTATGTGATCCACAAGTGGTTTTCAGTTCGATTAGCGTCATCCATTCGGGCCGCACGCGGCAGCTTCAACGGCCCTTGGTTTGTTCTTTGCTGCTCGCGTTTCAAGTTCCCTCCACGAGACACCTATGGCTTCCCACGCTGCACACGCTTTGGCATCAAACTTTGACGAGTCTGACCCGCACGGCGGAACGCCCCACACGCACGTGATCGTGCCGCCCATCACGCTCAAACTCATCCTGGGCGCGTTGCTCTTTTTCACGGTGCTCACCGTGGCAACGGCGCAACTCGAAGTGTGGATCATGGATTACTTCCACATCCTGCTTCCCGCCTGGCTCAACGTTGCGGGCGCGATGGCGATTGCGACAGTCAAGGCCATCCTCGTCATGGCCTACTTCATGCAACTGCGCTATGACAACCCGATGAACACGGTGATTATGCTCTTCTGCTTCTTCGCGGTGGGGCTGTTCCTCATGTTCACTTCGATTGATCTCTTCACCCGAGACCTGATTTACAAGGACAAGGGAACGTATGTGGTCGAGGGCGGCACGTTCGGTGGCGACAAGCCGCTGGCCACCATGCGACGCGAAGAGTGGATGACCAAGTGGGGTCCTGAGAAGTACGCGCAACTCAAGGCTGGCCTTGCCCACCATGCCCATGGCCACGAGGAGGCGGGCGGCAAGTCTGGCGGGTTGTCTGGCGGGCTGTCTGGCATTACGGGAGCACTCAGCACCACATCCCCAGCCGAGCACGGGCATGGCGATAGCCACGGCACCAGCAAGCACGACGAAGTGCATCAGGACACGATGAAGGAAGGCGGCGCACCACACGCTGATCCCTCAAAGCATTAATGAAGCCAAAGCATTATTGAGGATGGTGTTGGTCTGGTCAGGCCGTGCGTCGTCACAGTTGATGCCTGGCGCGATGCACCAAGCATGCAGAGCCGATTGTGGTGCTGGTGTTGGGCTTAGCGACATGAACTTCCAAGGCTAGAGCATGATGAATTCATCCCGCAGTGTGTGGCTGGCGATCTTCGCGATGTCGTTGGCAGCCCTCGCGATCTCTCTCACGCTGATGACTCAGCGGATTGATCGGTTCCACCACGACAATCCCCGCGAGATTTTTGCGTTTCGAGAATTGGTGACCGATCAGTTCACATATGCGCAAGTCCCTGTGAAGTTTGAACTTGAAACGCCGACAACCGATCACGCCCAGCAGGCGTCCGACGCGGGTAGCAAGTTCCTGATCCTGCATTTTGGCGACAAGCAGGAACGGATCAAGGTCGAAATTCCCAACACGCAAGCGCCGGGACGAGACCTGCTGCCTGGCCTCAAGCCTTATGAAGACTGGCTTAAGGTGTTTCGAATGGCCCGCACCAATGGCCAGACACCCGAGAGTTTTCTCGCGGCGCTGGATCGGGGCGAAGTTGCCGATCGACTCGTGATCGTCACGCGGATTCCCTTTCCTGGAAGCGATCCAAAGACCTGGGGCAGTGTGTGGAAGAAGGACTGGCAGTTTGACTTTCGAGAACTGATGCCCTTTGGAACGATCGCACGCTATGAGCGGCTGAACTATCCCACAGCGCGAGGCATCAAGAAGCCCAGGCCCGGCGAATTGCACGAGAATACGTGGCAATTTCAGGCCGCGCTGCAAATGATGCCCCAGGCCGGCCAGATCGGGCCAACCCACAACTTCTTCAACAACGGCATCGCCGCGGCGGGCTGGACGCTTCCTCTGGGTGCCTTCTCCGGCCTGCTGGCAACCATCGCAATCGTGTTTGCCTTTGCTCCGGCCCGGCGCGGCGGGCGACCAATTAGCGACATTGCATCGAGCGCAACGTAGAGAATGGCTTCCATGTGAGCATGCTCCTCCGCATCAACGCCGCAGCCGCTATTGATGGTGTCGGCACGCACGTCGCGCGGGCGTCGATGCTGCTGCGTCTTGAGTCGCCACTTGCTGAGTCAGAGCATGCACGACTGCCCTCCAACACCATCCACGCCCGCTTGCGGATACAAGCCCTCGCCACCCCGGCCGAAATCGATGCACGCCTTGCAAGCCATGGTGCCAAGCCCGATCGAGTGATCGACAAGCCCGATGCGATTCTGATTCCAGCGCTCGTCAACGCCCACGCCCATCTTGATCTCACGCATATCGGCCCTCGACCTTTCGATGCGTCGCTGGGTTTTACCGGCTTTATCAGACTCGTGCTGGCAAATCGATTGGACCAGCGCGATGCCATCGAGAGGAGCATCGCACATGGCGCGATGTTGTCGCTGCGGGGAGGCGTGGCGGCGGTGGGGGATATCGCTGGCGTGGTCCTGGGCTTGCCATCCGCCTGGGCCAGCGATTGTCTGGCCCAAACTCCCTTGCACGGCGTTAGTCATCTGGAGTTTTTCGGCATGGGCAACAACGAAGTTGGCCAGATCGCAGCGCTTCGAAAGGCTTTTGATGATCGAGATGAACTTGATGGTGGCGATGATGGTGGTAGCACGAACGGTTCTGGCTCAGAGGTGAAGTCTCTACGAACGCAACTCGGTTTGCAGCCTCACGCGCCGTACACGGCCTCGCCGGGGATGTATTACTTCGCTCAGCAATGGTCCAATAAGACCGGGCATGGACCATGGCTTTCGACGCATCTGGCCGAGACACCCGAGGAGCATGAACTGATTGGGCACGCAACCGGCCCGTTTCGCGGGTTTCTGGAGCGAGTGGGATGGTGGAACGATTCGGTCGCGGAATTGTTCGGCACTGGCCGCTCGCCCATCGCGTACTTCTGCTCGCGACTTTCGCAAGAGGATGCACAAGGCACATCCAAGTCTGGATATGTTCTTGCCCACGTCAACGACTGTTCCGATGCTGATCTGCAACTGCTTGCGGCATCGTCCCACTCCATCGCGTATTGCCCGCGTTCTTCGAGTTACTTCCGCAATCACGAGCACTTTGGCCCGCACCGGTATCGCGAGATGCTTGCCGCTGGAATCAACGTGTGCCTGGGCACCGATTCGGTCATCAACCTCCCCGATGCGGAGCGGATCAGCACGTTGGACGAGGCGCGGTTCCTGTTTGCGCGCGATGGACTTGATGCTCGGACTTTGCTGGCCATGGCGACGGTGCGGGGTGCGCGGGCGCTGGGCCTCCCTGAAGATTGCTTCGCGTTCCGATCGAGTCTGCATGCTGACAATCGCCAGCCTGACCAGGCAGTTTCACCCGCGGGCGTGGTGGCTGTTGCATGCGACAGCGAAGCAACGGCGCGAAACCCGTGGGAAGCATTGATGCGTTCGCAAGCCCCGCCAGAAATGCTCGCGCTGCATTCGGACGCGTTGTGGAGCGTTGTGTCTTGATTGTCTGGACTATTTGGGGATATGGCGATGCGTGAGAGTCACGGTTCAGACTGGCGGCGCTAAAATCCATATAAGCAATTTACGGCAAGCAATCCACGGCAAACAACTCCTTCCTTGAAACCCGTATCCAATGAGTGAAAAAGCACGTCAAAGCCGAGCCTGGGATGAACAGCACCTGCGCGGGCCACTCATGTGGCCGATCAAGCAGGTCCTGCGCGCACTCTCTTCCATCACCCTCGCAGTCATCCTGCTCGTCTGTGTTGCGATCTATGGCATCTCCGCGAGCGTGCCGGTCGGGTTGATGGTGCTGGGCCTGACGTACACGCTCTATGGCGTGACACTCCTATTGACGATCGCGCTGCTCGCCGGTGTGCCCGCGTTGCTCGTGCGCCATGCGATGGCCGCGAAGCCCGGTGAACCGCGCCGGGTTGTGGAATTTGTTGTTCCATTCCTGGCCCTGCTGGTGCTCGCGCCCGTTGCTGTGATGCTGTGGTATCGCTACGCATGGCCTGCCATGCACTTTGACCCGGCAACGGGCAAGGGCCTCCAACTCTTTGCGTCGTTCGTGAAGGAGTACAAGTCTGTCACGCTGCGGCGCTTGCCTGGGGTTGAGATGAGCGAACTGGAGTACTACTCGTGGTGGCCGCTTCGAGTGATACTGCTTCTGTTTGTCGTCAACATGGTGACAGCGACGGTTCGACGCATCGACTTTATATTCAAGAATATCGGCGTGCTCACGGTGCATACCGGTATCGTCACCATCGCACTTGGCAGTATTTATTATTCCGGGCTGAAACTTGAGGGCGACACCCTGCTGCTCGCGGGGCAGGTTGATGCAAAGACAGGAACGCCAAGCGTCGGACCAGCGCAAGACGTTTTCTATGACAATACCGATGTCTCGCTCTGGGTGACGCAGGATCGCGGCTGGGAGCAGCGTCAACTGTCGGGTGTGCCCCGATACAACAACTACAACCTCGCGGCGATCTCGGGCGATTCGGCATGGACCATCGCACGCCGGCAACAACCCTGGATCGCAGCAGCGGACAATGCTCGCGAGTTGTCGATCAACGCCCCGCAGAAGGCAGCGAGCGGCGGTGGATTGGTGGATGACGATCTGGGTTTTCGTGTGGTTGGATATTGCTACTACGCCTCGCCCGTGGACGACTGGGTACGAGTGGAGACGGGCAAGCGTCAGGTAATTACGGATCGCATGCCCGACAATCCGCTCCGCGTAGTCTTCCTGCATAGCGGCCTTCCAGACGAGGCGGGGGTCGTATCGGAGGAGGATCCTGTCTTTGCATACACCTTCCTGCCCGCGCAGCCAGCCCAGCGGATCAGCACTCGCTTTGACGGCGAGATGCCGGTGCTGAGCGTCGAGTACACGCTGGGCGCTCGCTCCTTTGGACCAGTTGCGCCGGGCATGACGCAGGAGCGATGGCGCGACTTGTCGGAGCAGTTGCCAACCGACACGACCCACGCGCTGGTCATCGAAGTGCCTGGCTCCAATGGCGGGCCGCCTACTCGCCAGGTCAGTAGCGTCACTCCCGGAGCCACTGTGATGGTTGGGGAGACGGGGTTCTCGATTCGAGTGCAGGAACTGCTCGCCAAGCCACCCTTCCCGATCATCACCAAGGGGTATGAGAAGGCAAGCAGTGGCGTCGCTGTGCTGCAAGTTCAGCCGCCCCAGGGCGGCACTCAGACAGTGAATGAGGGCAAACCATTCACGCGATATGTCTACGCGCGTTTCCCGGAACTCAACCAAGACATCCTGGGCAGCAAGGAAGATGGCCGACCGATTCGCATCGACGCGATGCCGGGCATTCGCATCGCTCTCATCGAGTCCAATCACCTGACGATCTATTTTGACGAGCCACAAGGCAGTGACGGCCCGGTTCGGGCGATCGTTCGTCAACCTGGCGGCACGGTGAAGGTGTTCGAGGCGCTGGTGAACGAACCAGCCAGCAGCACGCCTAGTACGGCAACGCCAGACGATTCGCGGGCGAACGTGAATCTCTGGCTGCGCAACGCCGTGGACAAACTCAGTTTTCGCGTCGGCGCACGATGGGACCATGCGGTGAAGGTTGATCGCCCTGCGCCGGTGCCGGCGATCGAGCAGAACAAGGAAGATGTCGGCACGCATGGCAAGGCCATGATGGCGGTTGAGGTGACGTCAACGTTGGCAAACTTACAAGGCTGGAAGCAGATCGTCTGGCTTCCTTTCTCGAGATACATGGGCATGGGTATCGGCAGCGAGCGGCATATCGAAGCACCAGATGGGCGAGTTCTCACGCTGGCGTTTGGGCGCACGGTGCATCGATTCCCCAACTTCGCCCTGCGCTTGATTGACTTCGAGATGATCAGTTACGATCATCGAGGCTCGCCCCGCGATTATCAATCCATCGTGCAGGTCTCGCCCGTGGACGCGACGTTTGCCCAGTTTGATCACGTGACCAAACTCAACGAGCCGCTTATGGCTCCATTCCATTGGAGTTCGGATCGCAGTTGGATGGCAAACTTCTTTGGGCGGCTGGCATCGGGTCTGTCGCCGTTTCAGTTCAAACTGAGTCAGGCTGGATGGGATCAGTCGGGATGGAGCCAGACACAGAAGCAGGCGGACGCGGGGCAGGTGCCCAGGCCATTTGCCAAGTTCACGATTCTGGGCGTGGGCAACAATCCCGGGATTCACGTGGTCGCGCTGGGGGGGATTCTGATGGGGCTTGGCATTCCCTGGGCCTTTTATGTCAAGCCATGGCTGGTGCAGCGCGAGAAGCGCCGCTTGCAGGAAATGCACAGGGCGAGAATGACTGTCGCGACAGCCTGAGGCGATGGTGCAATCAAGACTATTCAAGGCCAGCGAGACGCCAGCGGTCGGGCCTGCTTTGCAGTCAAGGGCACGCTCGCGTGGATAGTGACCGAATTGGTACGAGTGGTGCGGCCTGAGCGTTGCATGCTGGCTGTGACGGCCGGCTACGGTTTTGGCGGGCCAGCATCCTCGGGCGCAGTCACGTTCGCAGCCGCGTTGGCACCGGGGCTGGCACGCGTCACCAGCGATACCCCTTCGGGAAGGTGCTGGGCAACCTGGCTGACGACATCGCCAACAACCCTTCGAGAGAAGAGACTGCGGCGTGACTTACCCATGATCAGCGTGTCACATCCGAAGGTGACGGTGTAATCGAGAATCTCATCTGCGATGGTCGTGCTTGTGATGTAGATGGGAAAGAACGAGACGCCCGCCCGCTTGGCGATGAGCGCAATCGTGCCCAATGCTTCCTGGGCTTCGGGGTCGCTTTCGATGCGGGGAATCTGGCCTGGAGCCAGGTCCAGCACACGCAGGGTGCGCACGTACATGGCAAATAAGACCGCGTTCTTGCGCTTGGCGAGGTCTACCGCGTACTCGGCATTGTCTCTTCCACGGGCCGCGAGCATGATGCGTGGCTTGTCGGCGTCGAGTTTGGCGGGGGCGAGTTTGAGTTCTTCAAGCCAGCCCGCCTCGGGCGTGGGCAAGGGCTCAAAGAGTTTGGCCCGCCTGGCCTTGGCGACCACAAAGTAGCGAGCGATGAGCACGCAGCCGACGATGCTGCCCGCGAAGATGGTCGCGTTGGGCTTGGCCACCACGATTGTCAGGAAAATCGCTGACATCACGAACGCGATCGACCACAAGCCGCGACGCTCCCATACCGAGATCGGCAACTGCTTGTTCCACGCGCAGCAGATCATGTTGATGGAGATCGCGCCCACCACGCCGATGGCATACAACTCGCCCAGTGCTTTGTCGTCATGGACAAAGACAAGCACCAGCGCTGGCCCAGCCACCGCGAGCAACAGGCCGATCCAGGGCACGCCCGAGTAGTTGAGGCGCGTGAGTTGTCTGGGCAGTTCGCCATCCTGCGCGAGCGCGTAGTAGACCGACACCATGGCCAGGATGGCGGTATTGGCAGCAGAGAGCAGCAGCAGGCCAAAGACGATGCCCGCAACGATGGCAAAGATATTGCCCACCTTCGCGCCAAAGACGCGAGTGGCGGCATGATCGGCGAGTACCTTGACGGCGGTCTGGCGATAGTCCAGGACTTGCTCGGTTGCCGCCTTGGTCTGGGTATGTTGTGCGAGTTGTTCTGGTGTTGCGTCTGCTGGTGGCGGCGGGACTTGCAGATCGCTCTCCAGTCCCATGCGTAGTTCGTAGGTGATGTAGTCGGGTACCCTGGTCTCAAGTCGCCCGGGCAGGGCGTTGATGGCAATGCCGAAGATCAGGTTGAGTGCGATCACTTCGATCAGCACGGGCCAGATGGTTCTTTTGCTGGTCTTCGCGACCGGCTGCTTCATCAGCCCGGTCATGCTTGCAACCGCCTCGACGCCTGAGAGGGCGAGCACGATCCGCACCAGACTCTCCCAACTGTGCCATATCGAATCGATGCCCTCGACCCGCGGCTTGGCGGTGCGAAGTCCCTCGGGAAGCAATGGGATGCAGAGCGCGCCGATGATGGCGCTGGCGAGAATGGCGGCGATTGCGATCACCAGAGCAAATCGCCCGGCGGCGCGGGCACCGAACCAGTTGATCAGGCCCAGGACAAACATGGTGCCGATCGCTGCGAAGACGATCACCGCCTTGGACTCCACGCCCAGATAGTGATAGCCCTCAACCGCCGAGAGGGCTGCGGTGACGATGAAGTCGCAAATCAGCAGTGTCGCCGCGATCACGGAGAGCAGCGGGCTGACACGACGGGCGGCGGAATAGACACCGCCTCCATCGGGGAAGCAGCGACAGACAATGGTGTATCCCCAGGCGACGGCCGCCATGATGAGGGACATGACGGAGAGGTAGTAGAGGGACGAATGTCCGGTGTAGTAGAAAGCCAGGCCAAGGACGTAGAGACGGCTGGTGCCCCAATCACCGAAGAGCAGCGGCCCAGCGTGTGTCCAGCCCAGGGTTCGAGGTCGAGATTCTGCTACAAGCATGCTGAGCCCGTTGATTCGCCGGCAAGACTGCGAGATTCATCAGCCCCGATCATCCGGATGGGGAGCGCCTCCCCCAGAGTGCCACGAATAAGAGTCATTGCCGGTAGGGCGTTCAAAGTTGAACCGGCGAGTATAGAGGGTGGCGGTTGCAGATAGGATTGGTGGTGAGCGATGCCAATCAAAATCCAAAGAATGGGCGAAGCGAGGGGCTGACCTGGGCCATACTCCTGGCGGGCTGGACAGACTTTGCCAAAGCGAGCGTCGGATTGCCGGATGATGGCGAGGCGGGAAGGGTCAAGCGTGCTGTACCAGCCCTGATCGGCCTGCAGGCGGTGGCGTGCGCCTTGGCAGAGGTCGATCAATTGTCGCCCAAGGAGCGGGCGGCGGGGCTTGACATGGGCGACGTGCTGATCCGTCAATATGCCGGGCAGATCAATGAAGTCTGGCGCGGGGAAGCGATGCCCCCGGGCGTGGAAGTACTGGTGCGGGATGCGCGCGTCGCGCTCGAAGCGGCACGTCGCGCGGGCACTGGCTGGATTCTGCGAGCAGGATCGATGGTGGGGCAGTTCCCGGCGGACCTGATCGAAGCATTGGAAGCAATGGGATTTGGTGGTGATGTTTTTGTCGTATCCCCTGGTGTGCGAGTCTTTGCAGGCTGCCCGATTGCGTTCGTGCGAGATAAGGCTGGCCCGGCAAGTGCGGAAGTCTGCGGACTGGTGGAGCATTTGTTACACGAGGGGGTCGAACAGCCATCGCGCGACATATTTGAGCGGGTGGTGCAGCGGGGCTTGCGACAGGCGTATCGCCAGTTTGACTTTGCAAAGGGCGGTCCAGTCAGGGATCTGGTGGTTGGCGAGGATGGGTTGCCAGCCGGGCAGCCGTTGCTTGTGCCAGCAATGATCGCTGGGGAAGCCCTGCCTGTATCGCCACCAATCCGAGGCGCAAGCGCGCAGGCGGCATTGCCAGTGGAGTGGGACGAGGGCGAAGGAAGCAGCGAGTAACTCAACCAGCCAGGGGAGGCACCGAACTGGACGCGACCAACCCGTCGGCGAGGCGGTTGGGGTTCGTTGCATGGGGAGTGGAAGAACGGGAACCCAACCGCTATCCTGCCCGCTTCATTGCTGGTCCAGGATGGGCTTGCAAGCAGTTTGCACGGTCGTGCATCGAGTGCGGGGTTTGAGCGGGTCTTCCACGATGATCAACCCATACCTGCTGTTTGGATTGCTCGTTGTTGGCGGCGTGGGGGTGACCCTGGCGTTGCCGCGGCGCGGAGTGAATCCGCAGGTGCTTGGTGCTGGAGTCGCGGGACTGGCGGGCGGGCTGTTGATGCTCTTTCTGGGTCTCAACGCTGGCACGGAGAAGATTCCCAACATTTTCTTCTATCTGTTCGCTGCAGTCGGCCTTGGCGGCGCACTGCGGGTGATCACGCATCCGCGTCCGGTCTATGCGGCTCTGTACTTCATCATGACGGTGCTGGCCAGTGCGGGGCTTTTCCTGGTGCTGAGCGCCGAATTCATGGCCTTCGCGCTGATCATTGTCTATGCGGGCGCGATTCTGATCACGTATCTCTTCGTCATCATGCTTGCAACGCAGGCTCCTGAAGAGGGGCAAGAGGACGTGCTGGCAGACTATGACACGCAGGCAAACGAGCCCATCGCGGCGACGGTCGTCGGCTTTGTTTTGCTGGCCGCGCTGACGGTCATGTTGTTCAAGGGGACGGGGGCCTTGCCCGCACCAGCCAAGACGATTCCCGATGTGTTGCTCGCCGACATGCCCCGCAAGGTCGAGCGTCTTTTGGGGACGAATGGGATCATGGCGAAGGGCGACGTGATTGATCGCGCGGATTGGGTCAAGGGCATGGTTGAGATTACAACCAGCGGGGGCGAGAAAATCATTCTGGATCGGGCTAGCAATACGTTGAATGCGGTCGGGGCGGACGGGACGTGGAGTGTTCTCAAGCAACACGCCTGGCCGGAAGACCTGCGCGTGACGAATGCAGAGTTACTGGGCTTCAACCTGCTGCGTGACCATCCGGGGACTATTGAAATCGCAGGGGTGATCCTTTTGATGGCGATGCTTGGGGCGGTGGTGCTCAGTCGCAAGCAGGTGCAACTTGACGACGACGCCAAGCAGGCACGAGTGACGCAGTTGGCCCAAGCGGATCCATCGTTTGACGCTGGATCAGAGTCGCCCATCGAACTGGTGCAGCAACCTGCAAGCAGCCTAGAGGAGGCGGCGCGATGATGAATCTGACTTTGGCCCAGAGCGGCTTTCCCGAAGTCATGAGCCAGGTGACACTGGGGCATTACCTCGTCGTGGCCGCGATCATGTTCGTGCTTGGGATGATCGGCTTCCTGACTCGTCGCAACTTGATCATCATGTTCCTGTGTACGGAACTCATGTTCCAGGCGGCGGGCATCGCGCTCATCGCATTTGGTCGCTACCACCTGGACTTTTCAGGTCAGACGTTTGTGATCTTTGTTCTGACGGTTGCAGCAGCCGAGGCGGCGATGGCCTTGGCGCTCATCGTTCTGCTGTACCGGCGCAAGGAAAGTTTGAACGCGGAGGAATGGAAGGACTTGGAGGGGTAGTAGTCGCTTTATGTGATTTCTATGTGTGGTCTGTGCATGCGGTCTCTTTGTGTGGTATCCCGCCCTTATGTGGCGGGAGTTTGAAAGTGATGCAGATTGAAGCAGGTTTCTTGCAGGGAATGAGTTAGGTCGCCAGCGCCCGCCCGGGAGGGACGGGCTGTCAGATGGTTCGCCAGGAGCATTGAACTCGTGATGCAGCAACTCAGCATGCTTGAAACGATCACGTCGTTCACATCGCTCGCATTCGCGGCGGGTGAGGGGCACGCCGCTTCAGCGCACTTGAGCGGTGGTGGGGGCGCGGGCAGCATCATGCGTGAAGCGCCGACCTGGGTGCTCGCGATTGCCTTGCTGCCCTTCGCTGCTTTTCTGATCAATGGTATTTTCGCTGCACTGAAGGTACGAAACCTTCTGCCCGCCTGGTTCACGATCGCGACTCTTGCGACGAGTTTTGGGCTGACGCTCTTGCTTTTCCTGAACAACTTCACGGGCGATGTTCGCACGCCCATGCACGTCCACGGCTTTGAATGGATCCACTTCCAGTGGGGCGCAACAGAAGCGCAGGCGTTCGTCTCCAACTTTGCGTTCTACATCGACGGATTGACGTGCCTCTGGGTTCTGTTCGTCACGGGTCTGGCGACGCTCATCGCTCTCTACTCAAGTGAGTATATGAACCACGATGTGGGGCTTGGCTACTGCCGGTTCTTCGCGGCTTTCAGCCTCTTCGTCTTCAGCATGCTTGTGCTGGTCATGGCCGACAATCTCCTGCTCATGTTCCTGGGCTGGGAAGGCGTTGGCCTGTGCTCGTACCTGCTCATCGGATACTTCTACAAGAAGCCCGCGGCGGTCGCGGCGGCCAAGAAAGCATTCATCATCAACCGCATTGGCGACCTTGGCCTTTTGATGGCGATCTTCAGCGCGTACGGCATTTTCGGAACCGTCGAGTACTCCGAGATTTTCACGCTCGTCGCCTCGGGTTATGACGCTGCTGGCAATCCGCTTGCTGTCAATACATGGGCGGCGATTGTGATGCCGCTTCTGTTCACTTGCGGAGCCTTTGGCAAGTCGGCCCAGTTGTTCTTCTATGTCTGGCTGCCCGATGCGATGGAAGGGCCGACGCCCGTTTCGGCATTGATTCACGCCGCAACCATGGTGACGGCGGGCGTCTTCCTGATTGCCCGCCTGTATCCGGTGTACACGATTGATCCGGCCCTGACGGTATTGACGATTGTCGCGTGGAGCGGGGCCCTGACGGCGTTCTGGGCGGCGACAATTGAGATGGCGATCTTTGACATCAAACGGGTGATGGGCTATTCCACGATCAGCCAGCTTGGCTTCATGTTCGCGGGACTGGGCTTACTGAGTCCAACCGGCGCGGCCTTCCACACCTTCACGCACGCGTTCTTCAAGGCCACGCTTTTCCTTGGTGTTGGAGCGGTGATGCATGGCTTTGGCGGACAGCTTGACCTGCGGCGATTGTCGGGCGTGGCATGGATGCGCGGGTTTGGATTGGTCGGCATAGCGATGCTGGTGGGCTCTATCAATCTTTCGGGTGTTCCATTGACCGCTGGTTTTTTCAGTAAGGACATGATTCTCGCGCAGGGCTTCACCACGCCTTCGAGCATGATCGGCGGAGCGAACATTGTTGCGTGGATTTTGCTGCTCACGGCGGGCATGACGGCGTATTACACCTTCCGAACCTTTTTCCGGGTGTACGTGGGTCCCAAGGAATTCACTACGGGGGATGATGCGGAACTGCTGGAGATTGGTCGCCACCCCATGGGGACCAGTCTTGCGGAGTGGCACAAGCAGCATGGGCATGGGCATGCTGAACATGCAGAGCGTTCTGATCATTCTGATCATTCTGGTCATTCTGGTCATTCTGGTCATGCTGGTCATGCAGACAGCGGACATGGAGCAGGATCAGTCGCGGAACGTCGCCTGCAGGCTCGTGTCGACTTTGATCCAACTACGGAGGAGTTTGATCCACATCCGCCCGGCATCGCGATGAAGGCGGCCATTCTGGCCTGCATGCTCCTGAGCATCGCGGCTGGTGGCCTGTACTTCCTCACGACCTCCGGTGCAGGCAGCGAGCATGGCGGCTGGGTTGGTGGGATGATCCATCCCAGCAGCGCCCACTTCGAGTCGCCCCATTTTGGCCATAGCGTCGAACATGCGGGCACCAAGCATGAGGCCGCGGGGTTCTTTGGGCAGGATGCGCACAAACTGATGTACTACGTCAGTGCGGCGGTGGGCTTGATCGGGATTCTGATTGCGGCGATCCTGCACGGGCCCAAGGGCTGGCAGGGGCTGTTCCTAGGCAATCGAGTGATCGCAGAGAAGAGCCGGGCTGATTCGCTGATTCCGTTGTTTGGGCCGTTCACGAAGATTGCACGCAACAAGTGGTACGTCGATGAGATTTACGATGCTCTGATCGTCAAGCCGCTGTATGTGCTGAGCCACATTTTCCACCTGATTGACCAATACATCGTCGATGGCATCGTCAATCTGTTTGGAGCGATTCCGCGATGGATTGGCAAGGCCTTGCGACCTACGCAGTCGGGAGAGATTCACGGCTACGCGATGGGCATGGCGGGGGGGCTGGCGGTGTTGCTGGTGCTTGTGTTTGTGTTGACGAGGTAAGGGTGTTGGCTAGGGTGTTGGCTAGGGTGTTGGCGGGGATGTTGACTGGTCTGGGGCGCGAAGTGTCTGGCGGTTGGGTGAACTGAGAATCTTGCATGGAACTGTTCGCACTCATCTTGTTGCCGCTGCTGTTTGCCCTGGGCGTGGCGTTCCTGCCCGCAGCCCAGTCGCGGATGGTGGCGCTGGTGGGCATGTTGGTCACATTCGCCCTCACAATCATCATCGCGAGCCGCTTTGATACGGGCAGCGCGGCGAAGTACCAATTTGCCAAGAGTGTGGAATGGTTGCCCGATCTGGGCCTCAATCTTTCCGTAGGCATCGATTCGATCTCGCTGCTGCTGGTCCTTCTGACGGGATTGCTTGGTCCGATCTGCATCCTTGCATCGTGGACATCCATCACCGAACGCGTCAAGACCTTCCATGTTTGGATGCTTGTGCTGCAGGCAGCGATGCTGGGTGTCTTCTGCGCCCGCGACCTGATCCTGTTTTATGTCTGCTTCGAGTTCACGCTCGTGCCGATGTACATTCTCATCAGCCTTTACGGCAGCACCAACCGCAAGCGGGCGGCTGTCAAGTTTTTTCTTTATACCTTTACGGGTAGCGTTATCGCGCTCGCGGGCCTGGTGTATATCGCCAACCACCACGCCGGGTTGCCTGGGCGCAACTGGACGTTTGACATCAACACGCTGGCGACCACTGCTCGCGGCATGAGCACGTCCGAGCAGGGTTGGATACTGCTGGCCTTGATGGCTGGCTTTGCTGTGAAGGTGCCGCTCTTCCCGCTGCACACCTGGCTGCCCCTGGCGCACACCGAGGCACCGACTGCGGGCAGCGTTGTGCTTGCGGGCGTGCTACTCAAACTGGGCACGTACGCGATTTATCGTTTCGTGCTTCCCTTCGCGCCCCAGGCAGTGATCGAGTATGCGCCGTTGCTCGCGGTTCTCTGCATCATCGGGATCATTTATGGAGGGCTTGTTTGCTGGGTTCAGACTGACATCAAGAAACTCGTGGCCTATTCGTCGGTTGCCCATTTGGGCTTCTGCATGCTGGGCATGTTCGCTCTCAACCACACGGGCATCGCTGGCAGCATCACGTACATGATCAACCACGGCCTCTCGACCGGCGCGTTGTTCCTGTTGATTGGCATGATCTACGAACGCTACCACACCCGCAACATGAAGGAACTGGGCGGCCTTGGTGCCAAGATGCCGATCTGGTCGACGTTCATGGTGTTTTTTGCGATGGCGAGCGTGGGTCTGCCTGGTCTCAATGGGTTTGTCAGCGAGTTCATGTGCATGCTGGGCACGTTCCAGTCGAGCAGCGCCTGGGGCAGCAGCAACCTGTGGGGCTCGCTGAGCGATGTCCGCCCGGTTGGTGTCACGCATGGCAACCTTGGCCCCTGGTTCGCGATTGTCGCTGGCACGGGGGTGATCATCGCCGCGATGTACCTTCTCTACATGGTCGGCATGATCGTGTGGGGTAAGTTGCGCGAGCCTGCTGGGCATGGGGCGCATGGGGCGCATGGTGCGGCAGGTAATCACGGACATCATCAGGGCGAGCAGCATGTTGCTGTGCTAACTACTGACCTGAACACGCGTGAGATCATTACGCTGGCGCCGCTTGCTGCCTTGTGCTTCCTGTTGGGCATTTACCCCACGCCCATCTTGAACATCATCGAAGCACCAGTGCAGCAGACAACCACCATGATCGAGATGGAACGCAAGAGCATCGCCCTGACCCGCCCGATGCCGAGGCAAGGCTCTCGTGAGGGCTCCAGTGAAGGATCGCACGGAATGAGGGCGGGGGAGCATGACGGTAATCATGCTGGCCAAGAGCATCCGTCTCCAGTTACTACGCCCGAGGAGGCGCACAAGTGATCGACCGCCTGTCCTTCTTGTGGCCCGAAGTGGCCCTCTTCATCACCACCTGCGCCGTCATGGTGGTCGGCCTCTCACGCAGCGTGAGCACGCGCAAACTCACGGCGTGGATCGCTGGTGCGGGCTTGCTGGTCGCGCTGTATCTTTCGATGGCGACAACGCCCTCGACCAGCCAGGGAATCTGCCCGCTTTCCGGCAAGGTTTTTTCCGATGCTGTCAGCGCAAAGAGCGGGCAGTTGTTCCTGCCCGATATGGTTCCGTACGCCAAGTGCCTGATCGCGATCATCGGCTTGCTGCTCCTGCCGCTGATGTCTGGCACGGTTGATCGGCTCGAAGAAGCAGCCATCGAGCGAGGCGTGCGAAAGTATGACGCGCTGCGGATGAACCGTGCTGAGTTCTACGCCTTCTTCCTTTTCTCGCTCACGGGCCTCATGCTTTGCGCGGGGGCGGATGATCTCATCTGGCTGTTCCTGGCCCTCGAACTCACCAGCCTTCCGACCTACATCATGGTCGCCATTTCCACCTCCCGCAACCAGAGCCGGGAGGCGGGTGTCAAGTACTTCTTCCTGGGCGCGATGGGCGCGGCGATATTCCTTTTCGGTTTCGCGCTGATCTATGGCGGCACGGGCAGCACCAACTTCAACGAGATCGCGGCGTACTTCCACGAGCGCGGCATCAACGCCATTGCCCTGCTTGGGATCATGATGGCGATCCTGGGCCTGGGCTTCAAGATCGCGGCTGTGCCCATGCACTTCTACACGCCCGATGTCTATCAGGGCGGTGCATCGCAGGTCTCTGCATTCCTCGCATTTGTTCCCAAGACCGCTGGCTTTCTTGGTCTTCTGCTGATCTGCGGCACGTTTGGCTGGAACTATTCCAGCAGCGCTGAGGACGCAACTGGGGCACTCAACAGTGGCCTGAGTTCGGTGGGCGAAACGATCTTGCAATCACCGTGGGGATCGCACCTACCCGAACCTGTGCGATTGATGCTCTGGGTGATTGCCGCTCTGACGATGACCGTCGGCAACGTGCTGGCAATCCTGCAATCCAGTGTCAAGCGGACGCTCGCCTACTCCAGTATCGCGCATAGCGGCTACATGCTGGTGGGTGTCATCGCGGGCCCTGGCGATGGGTCGTTTACGCAGAACGGTGTGTCCGCCGTGTTGTTCTATCTCGCCTCCTACGGGGTGATGAACGTGGGTGCTTTCGCGGCTCTCGCCTCGCTCGAGCGGCGCGAACGCAGCGGCGGGGATGTGCGCGAACTGGATTCGATGGACGACATTCGTGGCCTGTGCTCGACGCATCCGATCGCGGGCTGGACGCTGGTGGTGTGCAGCCTGAGCCTGTTAGGCTTGCCACCTTTGGTCGGCTTCTTCGGCAAGTTGCCGCTCTTCACCAGCGCCATCAACGCTGGCGAGATCGTGCTGGTCGTTGTCCTGGGTTTGAACTCTGCGATCGCCGCGTTCTACTACCTGCGATTGGCGTTCCTGCCGCTCATTGAGGCCCCGGCCGAAGCCTCCGACGCACACTCGGAGCGAACGACTGTCGCGCCGTTCCAGGGGCGGTCACTCGCAGGCCTGCTCTCGGCGGGAGGGGTTGTCACGCTTGCGATCTTCGCTGGTGGATTGATGCGTGAAACCACCAAGGCCGCCAAGGTTGTGAAGCCCGCGGACGTCTCATCACAGGTTGAACAAGAGGCAGCCATCCCTGCCAGCACGATCATTGAGGCTAGTGCCCCCGGTGCGTTCTCCGCCCCCCGCCACTACCCCCGCCTCCCACATGACTGAACTCATCGCCATGGTCAAGGCCAAGCCCGTTTCACACGCGCTTGACGTTGGTATCCTTGCATCATGGCTCGCCCTCGCCCTTCAAGGCATGACCTTACATGCATCATGCTTATCTGGTCGCCCGCCCTCATCGGAGCGGGTGCCGCGGCGTTCAGCGTCGATTCCGCGTTGGTACTGAGCATGGTTGGGATCGCGGCGGGGGTTGCAACATGGGCCTACTTCGCCTTTGTGGCCCGCGAGCGAGCCGAGTGGATGGCGAGCCTGGAAGCAATCGTCGCGCGACTGTGGGCTGCCTTGGAAGAAGAGCCACCCAAGCGAAGCCAGGAAGACGCACGGGATCGCGCGGCGTGGCTGGTGGAGTCACTCGAACGAGCCAGCAACCCCCTGACGCTGCGGGCCAGAACAGCATCCGCGGAAAGAGCAAATCTGCGCTCGATCTACGACGCGGGTTCAAGTCCCTCGATTGTCACCGACGCCGCGGGTCGTGTGGTGCTCTCGAACGCTTCTGCGGAAGCGTTTTTCGCGCGGGGGCGCATGGTCGGGCGAGCAATCGAAGACTTGTTCACGCACGCCGAAGTGATCGGGCAGCACACGGCGGCCCTTGCGGGCAAGCCCAGCGTGACGCAGGTTCGCTTGTCGCGTCCGGAGGGACTGAAAGTCTTCCAGGTGATTGCCGCTCCGCTGGCGTTGCAACTGGTGGGCGCGTCGGGCACAGCCTCGCAGGCGCCTGGCGTTGTGCTGACGCTGCGTGATGTGACCGAACTCGCACTTGCTGTTCAGCTCAAGACCGACTTTGTTGCCAATGCAAGCCATGAGCTTCGCACACCCCTCTCGAGCATCCGCGCGGCGGTAGAGACACTTGCAGACGGGGCCTGGGACGATGGAGTGATGCGCGACAAACTCGCCAAGATGATTGCGGGCAATGTCTCCCGCCTGGAAGAAATGGTGCGAGACCTGCTGGATCTCTCGCGATTAGAATCACCCGATGCTCCGGTGATGGTGGAGCTGGTCTCGCTGAGAGAGATTGTGGATGCCCTCACCGACACCTTCGCCGGTGTTTGCAAGGAGCGGCAACTGTCCATCGACGGCGACATCATGGAGCGACTGGATGCCCTGGAGACGGATCGCAAGTTGCTCACGCTGATTCTCCGCAACCTGATTGACAATGCGACCAAGTTTGCTTATGAAGGATCGAGCGTGACGGTGCGAGCCTGGGTCGTCGAGGCCCGGGGGGTGGTGGGCGTGATGGGCGCGGTGGGCATGGCTGGGGTTCCGGCCCGGCGAGCGGGCGTGCGGATCGAAGTTGCCGATCGGGGCGTGGGCATTCCGATGGGACATCAGCAGCGAATCTTTGAGCGGTTTTATCAGGTCGATCCCAGCAGGGCGGGGTTTGTGGCTCGCCGCGGCACTGGGCTAGGACTCGCGATTGTCAAGCACGCTGTCAAGGCATTGGGCGGGACGATTCAGGTTGAGAGTGTGTGGAAGGAAGGGACGACGATGATCGTCGAACTACCATCGTGCGTGCCCAGTTCGCTGGGTGAGCAACCAACCGACACATCGATCCTACCATAATTTGTGGACGCTACGACCGCCTCCAACCCGCTGGATCCGTTGGTACCGGCGAGCGCTGGGATGGCTGTGCCGATGTACAAGCGGGCACTTCCCAACATCCTGACCGGGCTGCGGTTGGTGATTGCTGTTGCTTTCTTTGTCCTGCTGGGTGTGTGGACATATCCGACGACGATGCTGGTTGTCAAGCCCGCTCACCCTGTGCTGCCCTATCTGGTTGCAGCGGCTTTGTTTGGCCTGGCGGCTTTGACGGACGCTGTGGACGGCCCGCTGGCACGCCGATGGAACGTTGTGAGCAAGTTTGGGCGGGTGATGGATCCATTTGCCGACAAGATTCTTGTGCTGGGTGCGTTTGTGATGCTGGCTGGTCCAAACTTTTCGTATGACTTTGAGGGGCCCAAGTCGCTGCAAGTCAGCGGTATCCTGCCCTGGATGGTGGTCGTGGTGCTTTCGCGTGAACTGCTGGTCACCACAATTCGCGCCATGCTGGAGGGCGAGGGGAAAGATTTTTCAGCGAGTTTTTCGGGCAAGGCCAAGATGATCGTTCAGGCGAGCGCCATCCCTGTGATACTTATCCTGCTGGGCATCACCAGTGTGCAGCAAGGCTCGTGGGGGCGGATCGCTATCGATGTGATTGCATGGACGACCGTGCTTGTGACGGCCGCCAGCGGCGTGCCTTACATCACGCGCGGCATGCGAATGCTGTAGCGGGAAGGCAGAGGCCAGCAAGTCAGGTTGGCCAGTAAGTCAGATTGGCAGAACTGGCGACTGAGCATTTGGAACGAGTTCAAGCCTAGCAAACCCATACTGTCCTGCTAACTGGCCTGCTGGCCCACCAGAAGCACCGCTTGCGACCACGACTTCCTCTCATCACGGTCTTTGGCCTGGGCCATATGCGACCCGCCTCTGGCACATGGGGAAGCCTGCCGCCCGTTGTCCTTGCTATGGCGATGTGGGCAATGGGCGCTACGCCTGGCACGGTCGAGCGCGGCATTGCATCGTCGGTCGGGCCGATGGTCGCCATGGCGGTCTATATCGCTGCGCTCCTTGGTGTCCTGCTGGTCTTTAGCGCCGTGTGCGTGGCGCAAGGTTCTGCGGCCGAGGCGATCTTCGGGCATGATCCTGCGGAAGTGGTTGCGGATGAAACTGCGGGTCAGTGCTTGCCGCTGCTGGGTCTGGCAATCGTGCCAGATTGCTTTGCGACCTTGTGGACGACTGGCCTGTGGCTGGGCGCGGCGTTTGTTGCGTTTCGAGTCTTTGACATCTTCAAGCCCTGGCCCGCGAACGCGCTGCAG
>CAYRPC010000029.1:0-27614 GCA_964425995.1 uncultured Phycisphaeraceae bacterium | reverse complement strand
GTGTACAACTTGCGTCCACCACCACCACCACCACCACCACCACCACCGGCACCCGCAAACTTCTTGTGGGCTTCGAGCAGGTCCTCGCGGATGATGACCAGCGTCGTACCCGCCACGCCCACATTCTTCTGCGCCCCGGCATAGATCAGCCCGAACTTGCTGATGTCCATGGGGCGTGAATAGATATCACTGCTCATGTCGCAGACCAGCGGCACATCGTTCCAGGGCAGACTGGGATAGCGCCACGATCCGTCGGCGTTGCGGAACTGTGTGCCATAGATGGTGTTGTTGCTGCACATATGGACATAGGCAGGCTTCACGCCCCACTTGAGATCGGCATCGCCCGGGCAGTACGCGTGCTTCACGCTGCGACCATCCCAGGCTTCGTATGAATTCGGGAAGTGGACCTTGACCTCGTCCCAGGTCTTCTCGGTCCAGTAGCCGGTGGTCAGGAACGCCGCGGCGCCGCCATCGGGCAGCAGGTTCTTGGGCACCATGTCGTTCTGCGTGGTGGCTCCGCCTGTCAGGAACAGAATCTTATAGTTGCTGGGAACGTTCGCGATCTTGCGACAGTTTGCCTCCGCCTCGGCAAGGACTTTGTCGAAAATCTTCCCTCGATGACTCTGCTCGGTGATGCCAATGCCGCTTGCGCCGATGTTCCACATGTCGGCCTGAGCTTCCTTGATTACTTCTTCGGGCAGGACGCCTGGCCCTGCGGAGAAGTTGAAGTTGCGCCCAGCGGAGTGGGGCAGGTCGGCGGCGACAGAAGGCTTGACGGCGGCGGCGAAGGTGGTCATGGGGAATGGTACCCCGGTTTCCCCTACGCCCGCTTTCCTACGGTCCATACATGCTTGGTTCACACCTTTCCATTGCTCAGGGTTTGGCCGCCGCCGCTCGTGAGGCTGAGTTTTTGGGGCTGGACACTCTCCAGATATTCACGAAGAACCAGCAGCAGTGGGTTGTCAAGCCGTTGGAAGAGGCGGTGGTGGGGGAGTGGCGTGCGGAAATCAAGCGACTAGGCTGGTTGGATCGGACAGTCAGCCACGCGAGTTACCTCGCGAATATGGCGAGTGTGAACGATGAACTCTTTGCCAAGTCAGTCGATCTGATGACCGTCGAACTGGAACGATGCGAACAACTGTCGATTGCCTATCTGGTGCAGCATCCCGGCTCGTTCGTCGGTTGGACGCTCGAGCAAGGGTTGGCACGCATTGCCGACGGGTGCGTTGAGATACTTCGTCGCACCAAGGGGCATCGCACACTCCTGTGTATCGAGGGTACCGCTGGCGCGGGTAGCCATGTGGGTGGAGACTTCGCCCATCTCGCATCGCTGCGCGATCGCATCACGCAGCGCACCAGTGAGCCTGCGCGGCTTGGGTTCTGCCTTGACACCTGCCACTTGCATGTCGCGGGCTATGACATGAGTTCGCGAGCCAGCGCGCAGCGGACCCTTGACGACTTTGATCATCTCTGCGGCTTGCAACACCTTAAGGTCTGGCATCTCAACGACAGCAAGGGCACACTCGCTTCGCACCTGGACCGTCACGAGCACATTGGCCTTGGTACTATTGCTGGCAACCCCAAGGCTCACCCAAAGCCTGCCAAGCCTGCAAAGACTGCCAAGGCCGCGAAGGCGAAAATTGTGGACAAGGAGGCTCCAAAGTTCAGCGCCGCCCGTGCAGCAGACTCGGCCTTTTCGCTCATCATGTTGCACCAGGCATTTGCGAATGTCCCCAAGATCATGGAAACGCCCAAGGAAGACCCGCCCAAGTCCAAGTCAGAACTACCAATTCTGAAGGCCAAACGACTGGACGTGATCAATGCCGCTCGACTGAGGGCGATGGCCGATTCGTGACGTCTATGCCCTCGTTCGCGCAAAATTGATCAATTGCCCGGCCAGTATGCCGAAGCATTGACCCATAACCCAAAAACGACCGATGGTGACGATCAACGGTGTTGAGCGTTGGGTACGCGAGGTGTTGTGCGTTTGAGCTTGTAGTTATCGATTGTGCGAACCAATGTGCTCTGGCCCGCGTTCCTACCCTGCACGTCTGTTTCTACCGGCCCTTCGGGGCTTCAATTGGGAGGTTGTGCAACGTATGACCGCCGGACCGCAGGCTATTGGACACTTCCCGCTCGCCGCCTCTCTTGCGCTCGCTGCATTGATGGCGATTGCGGGTGGCTGCCAGATTCTCGACAAGAAGTCCCCTCAACAGGTTGGCCAACAGGCTGGCCAAAAGTCTGGGCAGCAGGCTCCTGGCAATAAGTCTGGCCAAGGCCCGGGCCAATCCGCAGCGGGTTCGAGTGGCACAGGTCGTTCGCCCGCGACGGCATCGGACGCGATGCGGGCTGGCACGAAGCAGCAAACCGTGGTGTTCGCACCCAGCGGCGAACGCGGTGTTCCCAGCCAAGCCCTTCCCCCGGGCATGGACGAGTTCACGCGTGCAAAGATTCTCAAGGAGCAGGGCCTCACCGAGGAGGCACTCAACCAGTTCCTCGCGGCCATCGACGAGAATCCTCTGCTCACGGCGGCGTATGTCGGCGCGGCGGATATTCAGCGTGAGCAGGGCAATCTGCCAGAGGCAGAGAAGAACTATGCCAAGGCTGCGGAACTCGAACCCTTCAACTACAACGCACAGTACTGGCATGCTGTGGTCCTGCACGAGTTGCAGCAGTTCAGCAAAGCAATCCCGGCGTACCTTCGTGCGTTGCAGTTGCGACCCGATTCGTTTGAGAGCAACAGCGGCTTGGCAGCAGCCTATTTGCAGGCTGGCGAGCCGCGAGAGGCGCTTCCCTTTGCACAGCGTGCGATCCAACTGAACAACGAGGACTATTCCGCCCGCACCACGCTGGGTGTGATTTACGCTGCTCTCAACGATCACGAGAGTGCGATCGTCGAGTTCCAGCAGGCAGCGGAACTGGGCGAACTCTCTCCCAAGTTGCTGCTCAATCTCGCTGAGAGTTATGGCAAGACCAAGCGGTATGACGAGATGGTCAACATCCTCGATGAAGTTATTCGGCGTGAGCCTTCCGCCGCGGCGTATGAACGCATGGGCTCGGGCCTGTTCCGCCTCTCACGATTCGACGAGGCCCAGACTGCTTTCAAGAAGGCGACGGAGTTAGATGACCGTTACTTCCCGGCATTCAACGGCGTGGGCGTGTGCCTGTTGCAGCGCTGGCTTGCGACCGGGCTGACCGACAATCTCGCCCGCGACGAAGGCCTGCGGGCGCTGCGCCGCAGTCTGCAGATCAAGCAAGATCAGCCGCGGGTCCTCGAACTTCTGGGTCGTCACCAGAACCGGTAGTCCTTGCAGAAACAGTACGATCAAACAAAGAAGCCGAGCAGCGCAGTACGCCGCTCGGCTTCTTCAATTCATGTTCGTGGTAAACGCACGCCGCTTGGTCGATGCTGCCTGTATGCACCGCCCAACTCAACTCAGCATTCGCAAGGACCTTCGCTGAAGACGCTTAGGAACGTGTCAATATCGCAGGGATCAAAGAGTCCGCCATCGTTGTTGAAGTCGATATCGTTGCACGTTGCGTTGGCGGGGATGCAAGGCCCCTCGCTGAAGACGCTCAGGAATGCCTCGATATCCTGGGGGTCAAAGTTTGAGTTGTCGTTGTTGAAGTCGATGCTGTCACAGACCGGATTGATCTGAGTAAGGTTCGCGTCGTTGAAGTACGTGTCGGAGAACTCGGCATTGCGGCTGTAGATCCCGAAACTGTCGATGCTGCCGCCAAAGTTCACAGGCGTGAGCGTGAACAAGCCCGTCGCAAGATTGGTGATCTTGACCTGACCGTTGAAGGTCTGACCACCGCCGCCAAGGCGCGTGATCTCGACGCGAATGCCCGTGGTGTTGAAGTTCATGCCCGTTGACCGGCCCGACGGGGAAATGTTGTCATAGACAAAGTATGTGGTGCTGCCACCCAGGAAGCCCACGGCGATGGACCCACGCAGTTGGCCAAAGGGACTGAATGGTTCTTCGGGTTCTTGTCCGCCTGTACCAGCCCGCAGCATGACGCCCACCCAGCCGAAGTCGACCGGACCGTTGTTTGGGTTGCCATTGCCCGCGCGAACATCGCCATTTTCCATCTCAATCGAGAAGGTCTGTCCGAAGGTCATCTCACCTTGGCTGAAAGTACGAAGGCTTGCTGATTTTTGGATACCGCTACCGCCTGCACCGCCGTTATTGCTGAAGAGGCCCCACGCTGTAGGGCCCACATTCTCGAGATCGGGGTTATTGGCGGTGCCCAAGAACTGGCCCGCGAAGCCGCCCGTGGATGGAATAAAGAAGTAGTGGTTCCAAGGGCCGTAGCCCGAGCCACCCTGGAGCTGCTGGTTCTGGCCCCAAGTAGTGTAATTGGCGGCACTGTCGGTGGCAATGATCGTCTGGGCCTGTGCGACGGAGGCGAGGGTGAAAGCGAGCAACGCTGGCGCGAAAAGGTTCATGTGTCGATCCTACCAGAAATCCGTCATCCGTCAAGTTTGCGCCTTGTGGAAAGACTTCTGTTTGTATTGTGTTTGGATATTATTTGCGCATGCTTGATAAGTGATTGCCTGATTCAGTCAATTTAGAGGTTTTGATGGAGAAGGACCACGGTGTATTGATCGTCGAATCAGGCACTTGGTCAGAGGCATGGGCCTTCGCTGAAGACACTGAAGAACGCCTCGATGTCACGAGGGTCAAAGGTGGCACCATCGTTGTTGAAGTCGATGTCGTTGCAAGTTGCGGTGGATGGGATGCAGGGGCCTTCTGAGAATCTTGACAAGAACGCGTCGATGTCTTGAGCATCAAATGAAGAGCCATTGTTGTTGAAGTCAATCGAGTCGCAGACGAGGGTCGCGGTCAGCGTTACGGTACTTTCAACAAAGCCTAAGAACCCACCTGGATTCAAGTTAAAGGGAGCGAGCGAAAGGCCGAAAGACTGGCCTCGCTCGAGCGTGCACTGGAGAAAGAAAGGTTGGTTGTTGGGAAAGAAGCCGCGTTCAGTGACGATGTAGGCCAGAGATGGGACAAGCGGAACAGGCATCGAGTTGACACTGAGCGACTTGACGAAGAGATTGATGCGCGCGGTGTTGAGCCCGCGGAGGCTGCCGATTGAGCCGCCACGAATGTTGATGGTGGCGCTGGAAGAGACGACAGATGGAAATTGCCCCGGGTCACTGGTAGAACCGCCCGTAAAGTTGATGGTGCTTGAGTCGCCTGCGCCGATGAAACCAGAGGAGCCACCCGAGAAGTTCATCACGCTGGAGTTGAACGATGCGAAGCTGAGGGCACCACCGCCCGAAAAGTTGATGGTGCTAGATTGGCGGGCTGCAAGGTCGTTATTTGAGAAGCCACCGGACTGATTGAGTACGGTCGTATCACGAATCTCGGAGAGTTGGAGCGACCCGCTCTGCACATTGACGGTGCTGCTACCGCTGACGCTGACTGCCCTGAATGTGCCGCTGTTTCGGCATGTGACCAGGACATTGCGGAAGTACGAGTCGAAACTGGTTACCCCGGCGTTTATATCGATGGACGAGCCGAGGAAGTTGAAGGGAGTTGTCACGGTTCCAACGAGGCCGATCGTGCCGCCAGAGTTGATTCGGAACGTGGTGGCGGAGCCTAATGTGAACGATTGGGCATTGAACGACCCGGACTGGAGATTGGCCTGAGTGATCGTCTGGCCACTGTTCACTTGGATGACGGTTTGGGCAAAGCAAGACGAGCAGAAAATGGCGAACAAGGCATGTGCGAAGAGACGAATCATGTGTAAAATCCAGATTTGATACAATGATTCAATGCGGACTATTTTTGGGATGCTAGCTCAGGCTGAACAACCCTCAATTTGAAGGCACCATCCCGATACCGTATCGCGTGCCGCCAACAAGATACCTGAAGATTGATTTGAAAGCAACAGCTATTCGACGCTGTCCATGAACTGGGGATTAAATGAGGATTTTTCCTTAATTTACGAGCTTTACGGATGACTTCGAAGTAAATACTTCGTGACTTCTCTGTAGGGTTAGCATTGTTCGCAGTCAGTGCCCAAAGAGGTTCTTCTCACCAAAGTACCCGTTCTTCTCAAAGTACTCCAAGGCTTCCTGCGTGCTCTTAAAGACCTGCGTTGCAGTTTCCGTGATGAACGGACTGGGATGCTTCTTGGGCTTCCAGACCACATACACCTCCTTGGTATGTTCCCAGGCGTGCTGGAGTTCTCGTTCGACGCCGCTGGAGAGGCCCGGGATGTCCTTGCCGCCCATACCCGGGAGCTCGGGAACGAGGCTGACGATCATGTCGCTCTGATCGATGAGCTTGAAATCGCGCATGTAGATTTGTCCATCAACGTCGCCCGCGATATCTAGGACTTCACGCACACGGACCTTGAGGGGCTTGGCACCGGCGTCCCTTGAGCCGCCGTAACTGTGGGGTGTCACGTCGAGGAACTCCTTGCCGTCGCGAGCGGCGGCGAGGGCGCGTTCGAGGAGGAGTTTCTCGTCGACATCGCCCGGGTCGAAAGTGATGAAGTGGTTGGCGAGTTCGGCGCGGAACGCGTCGATCTCTGCGAGGACATCGGGCATGTCGACGACGTGGCTCATGGGGAAGGACGGATAGACGCGTTTCATCTGCGGACGACAGATGAGGCGGAAGGCCGTCTTGGTCGTCATCTGGTGGCGGCCACGGCTGAGGATGAAAAACTGGCTGCCTGGAATGGCCTTGCTCATCAGTTCGGTGGCGAGGATTTCCTCCTCGCGCCAGACCATGCAGTCCTTGAGAGCGGCGTCGATCTCATGATCCTGATGCAGGCGATCGTGGACCACCTCGATGTTGTCGACGAGGCAGATGAAGAGATCGGGCTTGAGGGCCGCGATCTGGTCGTAGTCAAAGGCGGAGAAGAGGCCGTGCCGCCAGCGGAAGGTCGCGTGGGTATTGACGATGACGTTCTTCTTGTCCTTGGAGTCGGTGATGACATCCTTGAAGGCGGCCCTACGCAGGGAGTTGAGCCGAGAAATGGGCAGGTCCAAGATGCGCCCTGGGCGAACATCGGGGCCTTCTTTGTACATGATGTCGCCGACGTGGTAGACATCGCAATGTTCACCCTGCTCACCCGCGAGACGCGCGATAGCGTCGATGTAGGGCTTTTTGTCCATGCCGATCTGGCCGGTGATGATGGCTCGCATGTGTGGATAGTAGCGAGAGGGCTGAACGTCTCACTTGAACCCCCCATACGACTCGGAGTACGTTGCAGAGCGTGCGAGCCGTGGCAGCAAGGCTGAATAGCGGATATCATGAGAATGTACGGGGGTAAAATCTGAGGGACTCAGTGTGAGCAAGCAAACCAAAAAAATCGTCATCACTCTTCTTGCCTTCTCTGCCATCGCCACGATGACAGCGTGCCAGACCGTGAAGGGGGCTGGCAAGGACATCGAATATGCCGGTGAGAAAACTGAAGATGCGATCATCAAGCAGCAGAACAAGTAGTTCTCCCCCGTCGCCTTTCCCGCCCATACCGTTTGCGGCTGCGACTTGCCTGCGTACGCTTTCCACTTGAGCGTCCAGTGAGTTTCAGTTTTTTTCTGGAGACTTTTGATGAAGAGCAATGTGAAGAAAACCGTGATCGCCCTCCTCGCCCTTTCCGCCATCGCCGCGATGACGGCCTGCCAGACCGTCAAGGGGGCTGGCAAGGACATTCAGTACGCCGGTGAGAAGACCGAAGACGCGATCAAGGGCAAGTAAGCAGGAAGCGTGAGCTTCGAGGCTACAGCAAAGTCGGCAAGTGTCGCGATTCAAAGAAGCAGTGAGTGCGTGGATCAATCCCGGCATCTCGCTGTTTTTTTTCGGACATTGTTTTTCCTCGCTCCGATTTCAACCCTGCTTGCACTACGTTTCAGAACAGGATAAAGAAGTATTCATGCATATGACCATGTTCAGGAGATCCTGGTGCGGTAGACTCTAATATGCAACTATCGAATCTGCCGATCGCGATTACAGGGGCAAGCAGCGGGATTGGTGCTGCGACGGCAATCGCGTGTGCGAGAGCGGGAATGCCGGTTGTGCTTGCCGCGAGGCGAGTTGAGAAACTTGAAGAAGTCGCTGGTCTGATTCGATCCAATGGAGGGAAAGCGCACGTTGTTGCGTACGACGCCTCACGCCCCGAGGATGCCCAGATGCTGGTCGCAGAGACGCAGCGGGTTTTTGGGTCCGTTTATGCCGTCTTTGCGAATGCCGGATATGGCGCCGAGCGCGAGGTGCTTGAAATGTCCGACGAGGACATCCGCTCGATGTTCGAGACAAACTTCTGGGGCAGCCTGTGGCTCGCCCGGGCAGCATCAAAGCACATGCTTGCATCGGCGGCCCCGCGCGAAGGACGACGCGGCCACATTCTTTTCTGCAGCAGTTGTCTCGCCAAGATTGGCATTCCCCGTTACGCGGCTTACTGCGCCAGCAAGGCCATGCAGGACCACTTCGCGCGGGCGCTGCGGCATGAGTTGCGGGATCGAGGCGTCTATGTCAGCAGCGTGCATCCGATCGGCACACGCACCGAGTTCTTCGGAAAGGTCAAGGAAAGCGGCGGCGAGTTGATCGCGAACACGCCCGATCGCTTCATGCAGGCACCAGAGCGGGTGGCCAACGCCGTGGTGGGGTGTCTGCGATCGCCTCGTGGCGAAGTCTGGACGAGTTGGGTGACGCGCATCGCATTGGCCGGAGCGATTGCCGCACCAGGCCTTGCGGACTTCATGCTGTCGCGGATGGTGCGGGCGCGGATGAAAAAATGAAGATTGCCAACAATGAGATTGGTACGGTTGTTCCCGCTTTATCATGCCCCCAATCACGCACGACGACAGGCGAGGACGCGTGCGCCACTTGTGAGATCATTTTTTGAGATCAACCCTGCCCCTTGCTATTAATCTCGCACACGAACCGCGAAGACTGTCTTGTCGTCGCTACGCCCTTTGGAAAGTCCAGAGAACTGGCGCACTTCCCATAGCATGCGCTCGACGACATCGCCCGCACTCGCGTGCGGCTTTTCCTGCAGGCAACGCAGAAACGCCTCGCGTGTCCGCTGCTTGCCGAAGCGCTGGCCCTCGAAGTTGACCGCATCGGGCACGCCATCGGTGTAGGCGAACAGCACGTCTCCGGGTTTGATGTCAAAGACCGCGCGCTGGTAGCGCTGGCTTGGGTCGATGCCCACCACCATGCCGCCGACGTTGAGTTCGTCTAGGTCCGCGAGCGTCGGCGCGCGATGCTTGGGCACGCGCACCACCATGGGGGGCTCGTGCCCAGCGCTGCAATAGGTCAATCGCATCTTGAATGGATCGATCACGCCGTACCACAAACTCGCGAACTCGTGCTCGCGAGTATCCCGACAGAGCGCCTGATTCACGCGGCTGACCAGCACGTCGAGGTCGTAGACATCCTGGGAATACGCACGAAGGCTTGAGCGCACGCTGGCCATCAACAATGCCGCTGCGATGCCCTTCCCGACGACGTCTCCGACGCACACGCCCAGATGCCCATTGAGATCGATGAAGTCGTAGAAGTCTCCGCCCAGTTCGTAACTGGGAATGTACCGGGCCGCGATATCGAGTTGCGGAAAGTTGGGTACGCCCCGCGGCAGCATTCTCCGCTGCACGTCTGCGGCAAGCGACAACTGACGCTGCAAGGCCTGCTCCTCTTGTTCCATCGAGAGCAGGCGCGACTGCTCGAGCGCCGTCGCGGCCTGGCTTGCGAGGCTGGCCAGCAACTTCTTTTCGCTTTCCTCGAACGAGCGTGGTTCCTTCGCATAGAGACGAATCACGCCCAGCGGTTGGTTCTTGAAGACCATGCCAGCGTGCAGAGCCGCCGCTAGGCCTTCCTGGGCCGCTCGCTCGCGCAGCAGGATGCGGGCATCGGCGGGGATGTCTTCGCTGACCACGATCTGGCCCGACATCGCGAGGCGATCAAATAGCCGATCCTTGCTGAGCGGCTGGGGATGCTCAAGCCAGTCGCTGGAAAGGTTTCGCGAGACGGCCAGTTGCAAGTCTGCCTCGTCGTGCGACAGACTGCCGTCGCTGCGCTCCTTGAGCAGCATGATCGAACCGGCATTCATTCCCAAGAGGTCCAGTGCCTGTTCCAGCACCACATCGAGCACCCGTTGGGGCGATGCTGCGCGGGTGAGCAGCGAGCCGACGCGGGCCAGAGCGCCCACTTCCTTCATGCGCATGTGCAATTCAACCTGCTGCTCGCAGAGTTCGCCCGCCGTGAGTGCCAGTAATTGCAGCACACTTTCGACGCGGCGACGCCCATCATTTGGTGCTTCGGGCTCTCCGGGGCCAAGCACCAATGAGCCCAGCGGCTCACCCGCCAATCGGAGCGGGACGCGCGTTACGTCTAAGCCCTGCAAGGAAGAAGGTGCGTCTGACAGGGACCAGGGCTTGCCTTCTGTTGCGATACTCTTTCTGACAACGCGTCCGCTCTGGTCCTGCAACTCAACTTGCAAGCCGGTCAGGCGTGAGAGTTGTTCACACAAGCCCACCAGCGAGCCATCGGTCAGAAAGTCGACGATGCTCAGGCGGCTGGGTTTGGGCGATGCGACCGTGCTGGCTCGGGCGGCCCCTGCATGTCCGAGCAATGACGATGCCGACAGGATTCCATCCTTTGAAGTCGCCATGTCCGCACTGGTGGTAGACAGGTTTCCACTATCCGCCGACGCTTCTGATTCACCTTTCGAATCCTTCAGAGTGCCATCCCTTCGTCTAGCCACATCACTCAATACTCATTACTAAGTGATGTGCAAATTATGCACAAATCATGTTCATGTAAGAGTGAGCCTGTTGGGTCCACTCACTCCGCCAGCCACACCCCTTCGAGCAGCGCGATCAGTTCGCTCTCGTCCGCCGACACGCTTTCCTGTTCCGCTTTGCTGCGCGTGCCCTTTTTCGCCGCCTCTAGGCCCTCGCGTGTCATGGCTTTGTCCTCAACCTGCCAACCGATGTATGCAAGGAGGAATCCGTCGGCTGCGAGCGGCTCTTGCTTGCGAACCTCGGCGACTGCAATCTTCCCGCGAAGGTCCGCCGCGAGCGAGCGCATGCGATCTGGCGAGGGAACCGTCTTGCCAGTGAAGCGAATCGCCGCTACCTCGGGGTGTTCCTTCATAAGCGACCGAAGGTTGAAGGCGGCGCTGAGATACAACCCTGCCCCAAGTTGCGCGTGAATTCGCGCGGACTGAGCGGTGACATCACCGGGCTTGATCGACAAGGCGCGAGCGAATCGCTCTTCGGCATCGAAGTACCGTTCGTTACCCAGCAACTCTTCGCCCCGGGCCATGTGCTCGCTAAAGAAGTCGCGCTGCCCGGTCGCAGGATTGACGAAGGTGTTGGACTGCGCTCGGGCCCGTCGAATCAGGTCGATGGCCTCGAGTTCCTGCCGCGAGAGCGGCGCACGCTCGATTCCGGTCTGGCTCTTGTCGTCCTCGCCAGTAGCGACCTTGTCTGCCTTGCCTTCCTTCTCGCGCTGTGCTTTTTCTTCGGCTGTTGTTGCGAGCATCGATCGTCCCTGGTCGTCGCGCAGACGCGCTCCCTTGGGAATCAGTCGGTTACGCAATTGCTCAAGCCGATCATCCACAGTTAGGGCCTGGCCATCTTTGCCCGCCTCCACCTTCTTCTCTTCGGGCGTGATTCCTGACAGTTGTCGGTCCTTCTTGTCCTCTTCATCCGCCTTCACCATCCGCTCGCGCAGGTTGTCGTACGCCGTGCGAGTGAGCGACTGTTGTAGATTGTTGTTTGGGAGAAGATTGAGCGGGTCCGCAGGTTTTTCCTGTACCGAACTCACGAGCGATTCGGGCGTGATGCCTGGTCGCGCGGCATCAACAGTTCGACTGCGCGAGGTCGCCTCGTCGGCCTTGAGGTTGTCCTTGTCGAGTATCTCCTTCAACGTGCGCACACCCAGCAGCCCAGAGGCTGTCACCTTGCTCACCCCGTCCTCGCCACGCGTGTAGCCCACCAGCGTTGGGTTGAGGCTTTCGTTGGCTTCGAAGGATCCGCTCGACCGCAGGGAACCGGGCCTTGGCTGGAACTGTTGCGTCCTGCGCGTGAAGGCTGTGTCCGATGTGCCAGGCGCGGCTGAGGCAGCCGCGATGCCGGTTGCGCCCAAGCGCGAGACCAGAGAATCCGCACTGCGCGAATTGCCTGTGCTGTAGTTTGACTGATACTTCAAGGAACTGACCCCGCGCAGTGAACTGGCGCTGGTTGAGTCACGCCGAAACGAGAAGTTGCTGTCTGACCCCAGTTGCCCGCGAAACTCGTTGGGTGCGGTGTATCCAACGTTTCCACGGAAGCTCTTGCCGCCACCCACGTTTCCTGTGATCAGAGCGTTGCGCAGATAGACCTCGTCCCTGAAGTTTGCTTTGGGGGCAAGGCCGCCCCCACCAGATGCGGGGGAGCGAAGGTCCCGCTCCAGCACGCGACCACCGCCGCCTACTTGGGCCATTCCGACTTGCGCAAGTCCAGTGATGGCAACGATCAATGCGATGCCGACGACCAGTTTATTCGGCTTTGTTCTCTTCGCCATGGCAGTGCTCCCAGTATGCAACGAACTATCCTACGCAAACTACGCTGCAAGCCCCGTGGGGTTCCTTCCAGGGATTGCGTCTTTTCCACCAAACCCGTACACTCCCCCAATGCCCACCAAGTACATCACCACACCGATCTACTACGTCAACGACCGACCGCATATCGGACATTGCTATACCACCCTCCTTGCCGATGCTCTCACCCGGGCGGAAAGACTTCGCCAGGGCAGCAGCGTGCAATCCGCCACCGATGTTCCGGGCATTTTTTTCCTGACCGGCACGGACGAGCATGCCGACAAGGTCGTGATCAGCGCCCAGCAGCACGGCATGACCGCCATGCAGTGGGCCGATCGCAACGCTGCTGAGTTTGAGAAGGCCTTCGCGTTCATGGAGTGTCGCTACGACGACTTTATTCGCACTACCCAAGAGCGTCACAAGTCGCGGGTCATTGAGTATGTGACTGCATTGCTCAAGAGCGGCTCAATCTACAAGGGTTCGTACGAGGGCTGGTATGACGAGAATCAAGAGGAGTACCTCACTGAGACGGTCGCGAAGGATCAGGAATACAAGAGCGCTGTGACCGGCAAGCCGTTGATCCGGCGCACCGAACAGTGCTACTTCTTCAGGCTCTCGGGCTATCAGGATCGCCTCAACGCGCACTTCAAGGCGCATCCAGACTATGTCCAGCCCGATGCACGACGCAACGAGGTGCTGGGACGTTTGCGAGACGGCTTGAACGACGTGCCGATTTCGCGCCCGGTCACCGATGATCCCGCGACCCAGTTCGGCATTCGCGTGCCGGGCGACGAACAGCATCGCATTTATGTGTGGATCGACGCACTCTTCAACTACTTGAGCGTTGTCGATACCGACGAGCGACGCGGCCTGTGGCCCGCGAGCGTCCACTTCATCGCCAAGGATATCCTGTGGTTCCACGCCGTGATCTGGCCCGCGATGCTGATGGCTCTTCAGGACACGGCACTAGGCGGGGAGAAGTGTGCCGCGACCCGTTTCGGATTTGTCTCTCTGCCTGCCAGCGTCTACAGCCACGCTTACTGGGTGCGCGAAGGCCGCAAGATGAGCAAGAGCCTGGGCAACTTCGTCACCATCGAAGTCCTCCACGCTTACGCAGCCAAGTACTCTATTGATGCCATCCGCTGGTACATGCTGACTCAGGGTCCGCAGAACGCGACCGATGCCGACTTCAGTCATAGCAAGTTTGTGGAGGTCTTCAATGCTGACCTCGCGAATGGGATTGGCAACTGCGCCTCGCGCGTCGCCAACATGATCGAGAAGTACTTTGGCGTCATCAACCCCGATGGCACAAGCGGCGGCCTTGTTCCCAACCACAACAACCAATACACTTGGAGCAATGGCACGGAACACTTCGACTGGCCGGCGATTGCCGCTGCTGCCAGTGGCAAGGTTCGCAGTGCGTTGACGGTGTATGACCTGCCCACCGCCCTGAGTGCGGGCATCGATCTAATACGTAGGGTGGACCAGTTCATCAATGTGACCGCGCCGTTCAAACTCGCGAAGACGGTTGAGCAGAACGCGGAAGCAAAGGACCAACTCGCCGTGATCCTTTATCAGTGCGCGGAGGCGATTCGCATCGCCAGCCTCTTGTTGAGCCCCGCGTTGGTCACGCGGATGCCTGCCCTCTGGGATGCCTGGCAATGCAAGCCCTGGCCCGGTCTGACACTTGAGGATGCCTGCGTCTTCGGCGCGGGCAAGCACAGCCTCAAGCCCGCCCAACCATTGCGCAAGCCCGACAATCTCTTCATGCGAGCCGACCCGGCCGAGGCCCCGCCAGCGTAAAACCAATTACTTTGGTAAGCGTCGTGACGAACAAGCCCCGAGCAAGTTTCGCTCGGCATTGACATGTGTTATTCGAATGCCCTTATCGCATACGCGATGTCGCATGGAGGGTTGGCGACCCTTGGCCAGCGTTTCGCAGGGTGCATCAGCAAGGGAACCACGTCAATTGGCATGTTTTACTCGTTGAGCGCAACTGGGGCTGTGAGCAGGGAGGCGGATTTTGCGATTTTCGGCACCAGATGAACACCTAACTCTGGTTGTGGTCTGCGCTGGTGCGAATTGCCGATCTTGTTTTTTCTTATGGCTACAGCAAAGCGTTCCAAGTCCTTCGGGCTGGGCAGTGATGGTTCTCCGTCGCGGCTCATCCTTCTGATCCTGCTCATTGCCGGGTGGGCCTTTGTGCTTGCCAGTATGATCGGGTATGACCCCTCCGATCCGCCCACGCATGTGGTGTGGCCAGCGAACGAAGCAGTGACAAACTGGTGCGGGCCCTTTGGCGCGATTGTCGCCAACTCGCTTTTCAAACTCATGGGCTTCGGGGCTTGGGTGCTGGTGATCTTCACTGGCATCGGGCTGCTGTCGGCCGCGATGGGCAACGGATTCCGCCACTTGCTGGTGCGCTTCGTGGGGCTGCTCGTGCTCGCGAGCGCATTCTCCGGACTGCAGGCGTTGTTCATGCCTGGAAGCGGATCGATGCCGGACCTTGCTGGGGGCTTACTTGGCAAGGTGATGACATCTGAACTGACACTGCGATTCGGCACGATGGGCTCTGCGCTATTCCTCTTCATGGGCCTAGTGCTGGGTGCGATGGTCGCCATGGATGAATGGTTCATGGCCTTGGTGGGTTGGATTTTTGATATCACCAAGGAACATGGCGTTCCGGCGGCCAAAGCCGTGGGATCGGCGACGGGTGAGGTTGCGCTTGCGGCTGGTGCTGCTGCGGCACGTGGCGCAGGCAACGTGTCGAGCAAGGCGGGCAAGGGCCTCTTCAATGCCATCATGGATGTGCTTACGCCCAAGAAGCGGAAGAAGAAGGTGCGGCTCACGGACCTCGATGACGCCAAAGTGCCGGGAGGCGTACGGAAGGGTTCGGAGTTGGTGATCCAGAACGAGGGGGATGAGGTTGATCCGCAGACTGGTGAGGTATTACCCAAGGCGAAGGCGGTTCGGAAGAAGAAGGGCGAGAGCCAGGATCTGACTGAGGCTGAAGCGACGACTTTGGAAGTGAATTCGGTGGCGGAAGTTGTTGGGGAAGAGGATGAGGAAGGTGACAAGGGCGAGTTAGTGCCCAGCGGGACGTCGGGTCTACGGGATGAAGATGATGCGCCTTCAGCGCCGCAGGTGTATAGCGAGGATCAACTGCGCGACAAATTGTCGAAGTTGCCGATCTTGTTTGGCCAGCAGAACAAGCATTCGGCGACGGATAACGATCTCGCCGCGATGCAGGCGGCGATCGAAGAGGGCGAGAAGTATCGCTTTCCTGGCCTGGATCTTCTGGAAGAACCCGAGCAGGGCTTCAACAAAATCCTCGAAGCAACCGTGAAGGAGCAGGCCGAGGCACTGATCAAGGCGCTCGAGCAATTCCGCATTGAGGGCGAGGTTGATTCAGTTGAGTCTGGTCCCGTGATCACGCTGTTCCACGTCCGCCTCACGCCAGGCACGAAGGTGTCGGCCCTGGAGGCAGTCAGCAAGGACATCGCACGCGTCCTCAAGGCACAGAACATCCGCATCGTGAGCAATATGGCGGGTCGCGACACCGTGGGCATCGAGGTGCCCAACCTGACCAAGGAAAAGGTCCGCATGAAGGAACTCATGGGGCGCACCGAGCGCTACAACACCATGAAGTTGCCCATGTTCCTGGGCAAGGACGCCAGCGGCGAGCCCCTCATCGAAGACCTGACCAAGATGCCCCACATGCTCATCGCAGGAACTACAGGCAGCGGCAAGAGCGTGTGCATGAACACGATCATCATGGGTTTCCTCTACACCAAGAAGCCCAGTGAATTGAAGATGGTGCTTGTTGATCCGAAGATGGTTGAGATGTCCCAGTTCAAGGACATCCCGCACCTGATGTGTCCGGTCGTTACGGAAATGGGCAAGGCCGCGGCGATCCTCGAGTGGGCAACCGTGAAGATGGACGAGCGGTATGAACTGCTTGCGGAAGCCGGCTGTCGCGACATTGCTGCGTACAACGAATTGCCCTGGGAAGAGCTCAAGGAGCGACTGAACCTGACAACGCCCGAGGAAGAGGCCAAGATTCCGCGCAAACTGCCCTACATGGTCTTCATCATCGACGAACTTGCCGACTTGATGATGACCAACAAGGATGTGGAGAGCCACATCATCCGCATCGCCCAGAAGGCCCGCGCCGTGGGATTGCACCTGATTCTTGCGACCCAGCGTCCGCAGGCCAATGTCGTCACGGGGCTCATCAAGAGCAACATGCCCTGCCGATGCGCGTTCAAGGTCGCCAGCGGCATGGACTCCCGCATCGTGCTGGACCAGAAGGGGGCCGAACTATTGCTGGGCCATGGCGACATGCTGATCCTGACACCCCGCACCAGCAAACTGACGCGGGCCCAAGGCACGCTGGTTGATGACCGCGAAATTCGCAAAGTCGTGAAGTTCATGCGTGAGGTCGCTGCACCCAGTTTTGAACGATCCCTTGTTCAATTGAAGGGCGGGGGCGGCAGCGACGAGCAACGCATCTCCGACAGCCAGAATAACTCCAGCGCCAGCCTTCAGGCGGCGCAGGAAGACCCCATGTTTAATCGCGCGGTTGAGATTGTGCTTGAGACCAAGCGAGGCAGCGTCAGCCTGTTGCAGCGACGCCTGGCGATCGGCTACACGCGGGCGAGCCGATTGATTGATCTCATGGGCATCGCGGGAATCATCAGCGATCACAAGGGCAGCGTCGCTCGCGACGTGCTCATCACGATCGAAGACTGGGAACGCATCAAGGAAATGGCTAACCAGGAGGCGAAGGCCAAGGGCATTGTCCTGCTGCATGAAACGGAGGAATCGATTTCCCAGCGCAAGCCTGGGGACGCGACCAATCCTGCTTCCACATCCAACTCAACACCCAGGGCGTCAGATCTCTTCAACGAAACCCCGAGCAAGGGCATGATGGGCGAGCCTGGGAAGAAGCCAAAGGCAGGGACGCTTCGCGATGTCATCGAGGGCAATGAGGACGCGATCGAGGACAGTTTCCATGGCACCGGTGAAGCGGCTCCCTTTGACGACAGCGAGCCCTCACCCGACGATTCGGAAGACATTTGATAGCCTCGCGTCTCGTCCAAGCGGGTTAGGCCAGATCTTGACCGGATCAGGCCAGATCATGAAGGAAGCTTTACTCCACCCCCGAGGCGCTAACGCTTCGGGGGCTTTCGCGTATTGTGTATGCAGGACCAGCAGCCCCGATGGGGCATCAAGGCTGATATCCTGCGTTGGGCTACGGTGGCTCACGTCGGTGCTCGCCCCCTGCATCGTGCAGGGTGACTGTCCGTAGGGCGGTGTACGAGGGCAAGACTGACGCGGCCGGTTCGATGCCTGCGAAAAGGACCCGACGCGTCTGTCGGGATTTGGATAATGGACATGATGCACACGATGCGGATGAATCTCAAGTCAATCACCTGTTCGCTCTCTCTTCTGGCAGGCACTTCCAGCGCCTGGGCAGATATGCCCAAGGTTCTTGACCACGTGCCCAAGGATGCGGCACTCGTCGCCACTATCGACAACATTGGCGGCTTTGAGAAGAAACTCGAGAAGTGGTCCGAGACCATGGGCATCTTCGAGAACGCGATCTCCTTGGGTGGTGACAATCCCATCGAGCAGATAAAGAGCATCACGGGCACAGCCGGCCTGAACAAGAGCGCGTCCGCCGCGTTCTTTGCCATCAAGAAGCCCCAGGCAGAAATCAATGCGGCCAAGGCCAAGGATGTAGCCGAGAAGGCCGCAAAAGGTGTTGTTGATGCGGCCAAGCAGGATGCTGATTCACATGACGATGATGCGGACATGACCGACGAGGAGTTCAATGACTCCATGATCGGCGATGACGCAGAGGATCGCTTCGAGCAGATGATGGACCCCTTCATGCTGATCCCGGTCAGCGATTACGCAGCCTTTGTGAAAGCCCTAGGTGCAAACGGATCGGAAGGTATCATGGGGACCAAGGGGATCGTCGAGATCAAGATCGATGACGAGCAAGCCTTCGCCAAGGACATTGGCCAGGGCTATGCGTTGTTGTCCAAGGAGAAGGCACCGTTGGAGCGCATCGCTGTTGCGACGCTCGCGGGCAACATGAACTCCTACACGCAGGCCATGGGTGTGAATGGCAAGAACATTTCCGATCGCGCCGACGTGATGCTCATTGCCAACATCCCCATGCTCCAGGCAGACATTCAGGAAGGCATGAAAATGCTCGAAGATGGTGCCGGCAATCAGATCATCCCGGGCATGGAGCAGGCTAAGCAGGCATTTGAGATGATGAAAGTGCTGGGTGAGAACTTCGCCCGTGACGCAAGCGTCGGTATCGCTGGCCTGGGTTTGGGCGAGGGCGGCATGTGGATCGATCTGGGCACGCAGTTCAAGAACGGATCAGAACTTGCTGGCCTCTTCCAGGAAAAGGGCGACACCAATCGCCTGCTCTCCCGTCTGCCCCAGCAGGAATTTCTCTTGGCCACAGTGATGGACACCGCCGCACCGAACATCAAGAAGATGATTGGCGAGTATATAAAGATGTCCGCGAAGATGATGGATGGTGCCGCCGCTGGCAACCCACAGCAGGCAGAGATGGCCAAAGCGATGCAGCGTCTGTTTGGTCCCTTCAGCGATATGACGGCACATGCAGACAAGTCCGATGGTGTCGCCATGGTCATGGGCAGCACACCCGGCGGCCTGATGGGGGGCCTGTTCGTCAACACCATCGCATATACCGAGACCAAGCAGCCCGCACAACTTGGTGAAGCCCTGAAGAAGGCGTTTACTGCCAGTCCCAACGGGGAGAAGATCGGGCCTATCACGATCAAGACCACCTACAAAGAGAACTCCGACGAGTTCGCTGGTGTCAAGGTCTCGAAGTGGGGCATGCAGATGCAGGCCGATCCCAACGACCCCGAAGGCACGCAAGTCGCCATGATGAGTGGATTTATCTTCGGCCCGCGCGGACTTGGCGGCTATATCGGTCAGGTTGAGAACGGCTTCGTCACCAGTTACAGCGATAACAAACTGCTGATGACCAATGCACTCGAAGTCGCCAAGAGCGGCAAGGGACTTTCCCTCGACGCGGACCTCATCCTCGCCCAGTCCGTCCTGCCAGCCAACCGAACCGTTGAGTTCCACATCGGTGTCAAGCCCATCCTCGAAACTGTACAGGGATTTGCTGGCATGATGGGCGGCGGCGGTGACTGGGAGGTGCCCGAGAAGGTCTCTCCGATCTCGATGGGCATCACGACCTACGGCGGCGGCATGCACACCAGGATTTATGTCCCCAATGATGTTGTCAGTGCCCTCAAAGAGATGGCCAAGAGCCTCGAAGGTGTCCAAGCGGACATGATGAACGAGGAACCCGTCGAGGGCGAATCTCCGGACTTCTAAGCCTGATCGGCATCCAACTTTCGCGTGTCACCGACTACTCAGCGCAGTGGTCGTTTTTATATTTCATGATTCGTGTTCGCCCGAATCATCGATCATGGCGGCACTGACGCGCGTTGAAGCGGTTGGGTCCCATATGTCTGCGAAGTCCTGTCCATCGCACAACTGACGCATCGAGAGGTACAGGAGGCTGCCCGCACAGTGGACGAAACTTACAAAGACACCCAGCAAGGTGAGCATCGCAACCTTGGTCCACCAAGCCATGAAAGAGCCAGCGCCTTCCTGCCACCCTGTCAAACTGCCGGAGATTTCAGATCCCATCGGTTGCTGTCCGAACATGGCAAACTGGCGGAGATCTCCCGCGTACTGCGGATCCACAAAGCGCGTGACAACAAAGGCGGTGAGCGTTATGGAGCCGAAGACCACGATGCAGACCACGCCCAGCACCACCGAGCACTGCACTGCCAGCAGCAGCAAGTACATGGCAAAGCGTCCTGGTCTGGCGATGATGTAGGCCCACACGCGTTGCACCGCATCCACGGCATCCGTCCCTTCGACCATGACGCCCGACGTGAGCATCGTCAGGCCCAGCGCCGACATTGCTCCCAGGACGATTATCAGCATCCCCATGAGCAGGGCCAAGCCATATGCCACACCGCCGACGTAGGCCGCCGCAGGCTTACCCAAGACCATCAACCCCGCGAGCAGTAGCCCGACAACACCTGCTATGACCAGACGCTTGGCCTTGAACTTTCCAGAGATTGCTCCCGCGATGATTGTTGCGCCAAGCACGCCCACAACCACGATTGCGCCCCATATCCATCCCGCCTGCGGCTTGTCGAGCAGCAGGCGTCCGCCCAGCGTCATCGCGCTCAGCAACACCAGCACTGTCACCACAGGTCCAAGCAAGGCAAAGACCAGCGATCCCATGAGTGAGAGGGCCTGCCCAAAGGCGCGATTCCAGGCGAGCCGCTCGCCGCGAGCGACTTGCCATGCGGCGGACCGCGCGATTGCACCGCCAAAGACGCCCCAGAGGATCGCCATGGGCAAAGCGAGGATGAGCATCGCCAGCGGTTGAGCGGAGACCAGGTCCCGAGGTAGGCGAATCAGCGGACTGAGCGCTGCGCCAATTCGCACATCGCGGAAGGCCATAAGCGACTCATGCACCGCTTGGTCAACCACCATGCTTGGTCGATTCAGGATCGGTGTGCCGTCCTGGGCGGTCATCAGCCACAGATCCGGCACTCGCGAAAGCAGGATGAGCAGTGCCACTAGAAAGAAAGCGAGCCCTATGTGTGCAGGTCGCAGTGCCAACGCGCCGGTGCGCAGCAACCGAGGCCAGAGCAGACCTCGTATGAGGTCGTGCAAGGACGCCAACGTCTGGGCGGGCGGCACACGTTGGGCCAGGGATTCTCGCGGGGCCGTCGATTCGCCAACCCCGGACTCACGATTGGTTGCGTTCATGCAGGCGAGGATATCCAGTACGAGACCAATCCCCACTGAATGTGCAAAGTCAGGTAGCAGGGTTCACACTCGGAGGCGGCAAACCTGCTTGCCCATGCCACTTGGATTAGTTCGTCCCGGGCTTGCGCCATGTCAGAGCGATCGTCTTGGTCTCTGCGTCATACGAGGTGTTGGCATGCTTTGCCAGCATGTCGACCATGGCCGCAAACTCGCCGGCTGAATCCAGAGCGAGTTCCACATCTGGCCCCTTATCGAGACGGAGGAAGAGGTGTCCGGTGTTATTTTCGGGCTGATAGAATGCGGAATATGCGATAATGGTTTGCATGGTCGAATCCTCCCATACAGGGTAGCCCGCTTCAGGAGTTTCGCCGTAACGGCCCAATCTTCGTCGTCGGAACGGCTTCATGTTTCGAACCTTCAACGCGACAGAAGCATCGTCTAGGCGATCAAACGCAGCCTCCGCCCTAACTTTCCGTAACGTCATTGTCCGAGGCTGCTATCAATTGCCCGCGTGTCCTCCACCTCTCCATCCCATCCCTCCCGCTCGTCGACCTTCGGCGTGCTCCGGATTCCGCAGTTCCGCAATATATGGATCGCGGCCTTCATTTCTTCCTTGGGCGGTTGGATGGAGGTAGTGGGCGTGCAATGGGCGATGACCCAGGCGACGCTGGCTCCTGAATGGATCAACTCCCATCGTGCCGGCGCGCCGATCATGATGGGCTACCTCGGCGCGGCTCAACTCTCGCCCCTTCTCTTCCTGGGACTGATTGGCGGTGTTCTGGCGGACATGGTCAACAGACGCAGGCTTCTGCTCGTCACGCAGTTTGTGCGGATGGTGATCGCTGCTGTCCTCTGCCTGCTGGCTTTCCGAGGGCTCATCTCGCCCTACCTGCTGATCGTGCTTGGCGCCATCGATGGCTGCGCGATGGCCTTCAACATTCCAGCGTGGCAAGTGCTCACGCCGCGATTGGTGCCTCGCGAGGAACTGACAAATGCCATTACGCTCAACGGGCTTCAGTTCAATCTTGCGAGGGCTCTGGGCCCGGCACTGGGCGGGTTGGTCTTGAGCATGCCTGGCCAGCATGGGCCCGGGCTGCTTTTTCTTATTAACACGATCAGTTATCTGTTCATTCTCGGCGCGATTTTCATTACTCCTGATGCGCCACCACCAGAGCATTCGCCGGGCTATAGCCCCTGGTCGCTGGTGCGAGAGGCCTGGGTATATCTGGTGCATCACAAGGCACCCTTGTACCTCATTATTTGCATTAGCGTCTTCAGCATGCTTGCGACGCCGCTGCTACGCATGATGCCGATCCTTGTGAAGTCGACCTATCTGCCCAACAGTTCCGAGGATGTCCAGGAGCGCACCTATGGAGGGCTGCTGGGCGCGATGGGCGCGGGGGCCGTAATTGGTGCGCTCCTCATCAAACGCATCCCGTACTGGTATCCCAAGCACCACTTCGTGCCTCTTTCCATCACCTTGTGCGGATTGTGCCTGTGTTGGTACGCAGTCTCGACGAATCTTTACGTCGCGGGCATGGCTGTGCTGTGTACCGGGGTTTTCTGGATGTGGTCGTTCAACGCCGCATTTTCGGCCCTTCAACTACTGATTGATGATCGCATTCGCGGTCGGGTGCTTTCGATCTGCAACACCATCTCGTTTGGATGCATGGCGCTTGGTGCCGTGGCCGTCGGCGCGGTTGGTGAGTTGGTGGCGGGCAAGAGCGACGATGGTGTTGGTGCCCATGCCGGTCTGGGCACCGCGTCGATCCTGCTGGTGGTCGTTGGTTTGGTCATGCTGACCTGGCGCGTGCCCGAGATCGATGGCCTCAAAAAGGGGGATGAGGGTTACGACCGCAAGCCCGGACTACTGCGTGGAGTGCTCGCCACTTCCCATCGGCTTCGGAGATGAGAAAGGTTCTGACAACGGCGATGGTGATCGCTTGCCAACCGAAGCGTGGATGCAACGAGCGAACTGAGTTTTTTTACGCCGCCTTTGCGACGATCTGCCTCGCCTGATCGAGCATCGCTGCTATTTCACTCGCCGGTTTTTTCTCTTCACAGGCTGCGACGACACCTTTGGCGATCGAGAGCAGTGCGTCCAGGTCAATGTTCTGTGGTACGGACGCAGCGTCGTCCTCGCTGCCTAGCACAAGATACTTACCGGGCTCGATGGGCTTGTCAAACTTGACACCAAGTTCATGGACACGTCCACCGACCAGCCTGCAACGACGAACGACTCCGGCTAGGTAGTCGATCTCGCCGTCCAGATTGTTCAAGGTCACGATGCAGCGCGTGTTGGGTGCGACAAAGACGCCGTGCAGGAGTGAGATGCCGTGGGCGGACAGGTCTCGAGCGAACACTGCGTAGGACTTCTTGCCGACCGCATCGGACTGCATTTCCAGCGTTACTTCGCGAGGCGGATTGATCTCGTGCCTTGCTTGACCACGGTGGCCACGGCCTTTGCGCTCGAGTTCGTCCAGTTTGTCACGCTGGTTGAGAACCTGTGCCAACGAGCGCAGGGCATCGTTCGAAAGACGAATTGTGTTGATGGAGTCGCCGGGATTCACAGGGGCCTTTCTCTAGGGAGTGCATGTTTGATCGTCCGGTCGTTTGACACTGATAAAGGTCGACTGCCTGCACCTCCAAAAATTAGGTGAATCAGGTTGCAAAGTGAACGTGTTTGGATTATGCCGCCATATTTTGGGACGTGCCATTGATGGACTTGGCCTTTCCTTCGGGCTTCTGGAGATGGTCGAAGACTTTGGCAACTGCGCTACCTTCCCGAACCAGTCGCACGAGTTCCTCTCAGGCTGGCAGCATCGCCAAGTCGCCCTGTGAGACATCGCAGAGTGACACGATCACGCCATGGCTTGCCACATTGTTGGATGTTGAACTCACCGAATACGTTGCAATTGGGCGGGAGTGCGCAGCGGTTCTCCGATGTTTGGTACCAAAGCCTTCGCTGGCTTTTTTCGAAATCTCAAGTACGAGCGACTTGCGATCACTCTCTCACAAACAGGCGGTAAATACTGGTTGGGATATCGACAAACCCTCCGAGTTGCAGGATTCAGTTCCCGAGTGAACATGGTCTCGACTCGCTCGATACAATGCTCACACATGCAAACCCGAAGACCGACTAGACAGGTACAACTGGGAGATTCGCGAGTTGGGTTCATCCGAATCGGGGGAGGATTATCCGATTCGTCTGGGGCTCCCACGACACCCGCGCCTGTGTCCGTGCAAACGATGACAGCGGGGTACACGCACGACATTGATGCGTGCGTGCGAGAAATCCATAAACTTGCGGCGGCGGGTGCAGATGTTGTTCGGGTTGCAGTTCCTGAGAAAAAAGATACGGATGCGCTCAAACTGATCATTCCGCAGGTGAAGGTGCCGATCGTCGCCGATGTCCACTTCCACTTCCAGCGGGCTCTGGAAGCCGTGGAGGCGGGCGTCCACAAGATTCGCCTCAACCCCGGCAACATCAATGATCGTGAGCAGGTGGTCGAGGTGATCAAGGCGTGCAAGGCAAAGAACCTGCCGATCCGTGTAGGCGTGAACGAAGGCTCAATCATCGAGCGGCGCGACAAGCAGAAGCGCATGAAGGAACTGGGTGCAGTCTTCAGCGACAAGAAGCACGGGTACATGCTCGCGATCATGATCGCCAAACTCGAGGAGTACCTCGACATTTTCTACGAGCAGGACTTCCATGACATCGTGATCAGCGCAAAGAGCATGGACGCGGCCTTGGTCATCGATGCCTATAGCGAGATCAGCAAACGCTTTGATCATCCGCTGCATCTGGGTGTGACGCATGCTGGCCCCAAGGAGACAGGCTGCATCCGCAGTGTTGCGGCGCTGGGTGCGCTGCTTTGCAATGGCATAGGCGACACCATCCGCATCAGTTACGCCAATGATCCGATCTATGAAGTGGAGGACGGGCTCGAACTGCTGTGGTCGCTGGGCATGCGCGAACGCAAGGGTGTGGACCTGATCGCGTGCCCGACGTGCGGGCGTATCCAGGTGGACCTCTTCACCCTGGTGCAGGACGTTCGCAAGCAACTGACGGCGAAGATCACGGTGCCGATGAAGGTCGCTGTCATGGGCTGCATTGTGAATGGTCCTGGCGAAGCCGAAGGTGCCGATGTCGCCGTCTTCGCGGGCGACCGCCGCGGTATTATCTATGTGCAGGGCGAGAAGGTCGCGAATGTGCCCGAGCCAGAAATATTGGATCGGCTGCTGCAAGAGTGCCTGGACTTTCAGGGCAAAGTCCTGCGGGGTGAAGCGAAACTGGGCGAAAAAAAGGTCAGCATCACGCCGCCTGATCCGATGGGCGAACTGGGCAGTGGTTGGGAAAAAGTAGCGGCGGGGATGGTCGAGCAGACCACGATAAAGCCCGCTGCTTTGACGATTGGACGAACCTGATTCGTTTGAGAAAAGCGCAGGCTTGATACGAACAGTGAACTGTTTTTTGTATTGACAGCAACCAGTTTTGTGACCAGGCAAACGTTTTGTTATGCGGCACTAACAGGCAGAGCCGTAGTCGATGGCACGAGATTGTTCGTCCAATCTTGTCGTAACCGCTTTACAACTCAGGAAGCGGAGTAGTTTGCGAGTTGGGCCTGAGCTTGGTCAGACCATGGCCAGGACCGAGTCCCAGTCCATGGCCTTGCCGGGCTCGCGGGCTTGGATGAACTTGATGGTGCCCCTTCCTTGGGCGGACTTGGCGATAATAACGGTGCCGCGGTTAGCGACGTTGAGGTCGGCCCAGTAGAGGCCATAGGTCTTGCAGACCTGGCGATGCATGTCGGCGAGCAGGCGGTGCTGGTATCCTTCTTTATCGGCATAGGCCTTCTGGACGGCGAAAGAGTCGCAGGAGATGCCAACGACGGACGCGCCCTTGGCACCCCACTGGGCTATGTCCTTGGAGATGCATCCCATCTCGATGGAGCAGGTGCTGGTGAACGACAGGGGATAGAAGCTCAGCACCACATCGCCTTTTTTGAGGGCTTCGGAGAGCTTCCACTCCTTGCGATCCTGGTCGAGGAGCGTGAAGTCCGGGGCGGTATCGCCGATTGCGAGGAGCGTGCTGCTGGGAGAGAGGTGGTCGTTACGGATGGCCATGCGCGAGGATATGCGCGGGCTACTGAAGTATCGATGCGAGCAGAGCGTTCTGGGCGTGCATGCGGTTCTCTGCCTGGTCATAGACGATGCTGGTGGCATCGTCTATGACATCATCGGTCACTTCGACGCCTCTTCGTGCTGGCAGACAATGCATGAACTTGGCACCACCCCAGGCAGCGGGCAGGCCCGTGCTGGCCTTGGCCATGAGGTCGCCATCAATCTGATAGTCGGCGAAGACCTTGAGACGCTTGCCCTCTTCGTCGGCCTGGCCCATGCTGACCCAAACATCGGTATAGACGGCGTGGTGGCATTCGACGGCACCGAGTTTGGTCGTGACTTCGAGCGATCCGGCGTTGGTCTTGGCGAGGTTCTCGCATTCGTCGATCACGCCACGATCGGGCGCATAGCCCTTGGGGGTGATGACACTGATATGGCATCCCAGTATGCACGCGGCGTGCATGAGCGAATGGCAAACGTTGTTGCCATCGCCGACATAAGCAATGCGGGGTTGCTCTTGGAGGAAAGTGACCGGATGAGCCGTGGAGTCGTGCGCGGCTTGGTTGTGGGCTTGGTCGCTTCGTTCCCACAACGTCAACAGGTCGGCCAGGCCCTGACAGGGGTGGAAGCGGTCGCTGAGGGCGTTGATGACGGGGATGTCGGCGTGCTCGGCGAGTTCTTCGATGGCGGTTTGCGAGTAGACGCGTGCGACGATGAGATCGAGCCAGCGTTCAAGGTTCTTGCCGTAATCCTTGATGGACTCGCGAACCCCCAGACGCTGCTGGCTGTGGTCCATGTAGATGGCGTGTGCGCCTAGGAGGCCCGCGCCGGTCTCGAAGGTGATGCGGGTGCGAAGGCTCGCTTTTTCAAAGATGAGGATAAGTGTTCGGTTGTCGAGGATTTTGCGGGCGAAAGAACCTCGAACAGCGCGATCATGCTTGAGTTTCGCGGCGAGGGCGAAGAGTTCGAGCATGCAGGGCTTGGTGAGTTGTGTGAGCGTGAGCAGGTCGCGACCCTTGAGTTCTACGAGCGAGCGCGCGGGAGCTTGGGCCAGGAGGATTGGATTGGGGGAGTATGGGGCG
>CAYRPC010000028.1:24765-27623 GCA_964425995.1 uncultured Phycisphaeraceae bacterium | reverse complement strand
CCGCCTCACCCCCGCCCGTATCCTCCAACATGAACGCCATCAGCGTGCGAACGCTCTCCTGCGGAATGCCTCTCATCCTCGAGACCATGTCGGGGGTGCGTTCGACTTCGCTGAGTTGGCTTCTCCCGGCGGGATGCATCACCGATCCCGATGAGCGAGAGGGTGTCACGCCCCTGCTTGAAGAGTTGCTGCTACGCGGCTCAGGCGCGCGCGATTCGCGCCAAGAGGCGGACCTCTTCGACAGTCTGGGCGTTCTTCGCGATGTGGAGGCGGGAACATACACGATGCGCCTGGCTTTGACCTGTGTGGGTGATCGAATCATGGATGTGCTCGGGCCGATCGTTGATATGGCGCTGCGCCCTCGCCTGGAGGGCGAAGCCCTCGAACCGTGCAGGGAACTGTGCCTGCAGAGCATCGAGTCGCTCAAGGATGATCCGCAGCAGCGAGCCAGCCTGCTGGCGCGGGCGAGGCATCATCCCAGGCCCATCAACCGATCCGGGATGGGCACTATGCAAGGACTTGAGGCGACGACCCGTCACGATCTGGTCATGCACTGGGACCGCTTCGCACGCCCGGCCCAATCGATCTTTGCGGTGGCGGGGGCGATCAACCCGGATGTGATCGCGGCGCGACTCGAATCACTGCTCACAGGGTGGCGTGGCTCGGCGCCCGAGGTGCTCGAAGGGGCGGATGCATCGCGGGGATATGCCCACGAGCAGGACGATGGCGGCAGCCAGGTGCAGATCATCGTCGCGTACGACGCCCCGGCGGAATCAAGCCCAAACAGCATACTCGAAAAACTGGCGGTCGGTGTGCTGTCGGGTGGTATGTCGGGGCGGCTATTCAGCGAGGTTCGCGAGAAGCGCGGGCTGTGCTATGCGGTCGCGGCCGGATATCGCGGCGACAAGACATTTGGCGGTGTCAGCGCATATGTCGGCACCACGCCCGAGCGGGCACAAGAATCATTGGATGTGCTGCGGGGTGAGTTGGAGCGCATCACGACCGAGTCTGGCAAGGTGACGGTTGACGAGTTTCATCGGTCCAAGGTGGGGCTCAAGAGTTCGCTGGTCTTCAGTGGCGAATCTACCTCGGCGCGGGCGGGTACCCTGGCGGCAGACATGCGCAGATTGGGTAAGCCGCGCTCGCTCGAAGAGGCGGCAGCGGAAGTGGAGCGGGTCTCGCTGGACCAACTCAACGCGTATCTGGCAAAGCGGGAACTGGGTCGAATGACGATCCAGACGCTGGGGCCAGCGGCGTTGAAGGTGTGAGCGAGTCCGGGCACTTTCAAGTCAGGGCAATGCGTGGACTTGCTTCCAGCGCAGGCTGTCCTTAAGGCCGTGCAGCATGTGCGGGTTGCGGGGTTGCTTCGATGATTGCGCCGTCCTGGCTCATTATCAGGTAATCCTGCATCGCCGCGACACCCCAGTCCTGCTTGCGCATCGCTTGGATAGCCTTGGCAGCGGCGACGGCGGCGGTCGCGGTGCTGATCATGGGAATATTGAGGCGCACGGCGGTGCTGCGGATGCGTCCCTCGTCGGTCTTCCAGCCTGTGCGGGTTGGCGTGTTGATAATCAGTGCGATCTGGTTGTTGTGCATCAGGTCCAACACGTTGGGACGTGCGCCAGCAGCGATTTTCTGGAGGACATAAACCTTCAGACCCTGAGCGGCGAGGGCACCAGCTGTGCCATCGGTCGCGTAAATCTCGAAGCCCTCGCGGATGAGCGTGCGAATCGGCTCAACGATCATGGGACGATCTTGCTCTCGCACAGAGACGAAGACGCCACCACCCTTGCCGCCGTTGGTTGGATCGGTCGGCAGTTTGATTCCTGCCGCCATCTGGCTCTTGGCAAAGGCGATGGGTAGGCTCTGGTCGATGCCCATGACCTCGCCTGTGCTACGCATCTCGGGCCCAAGTACAACATCGACGCCTGGGAACTTGCTGAACGGGAAGACCGATTCCTTGACTGCATAGTAGCGAGGCGTGCTGTGCCACATGCTGCGATGGTTTTTGGGCAGCAGTTCGCTGAGCGGTTTGCCCATCATCACCTTAGCGGCGATCGCTGGCCAGGGTGTGTGCGTGGTCTTGCCGACAAAGGGCACGGTGCGTGAGGCGCGGGGGTTGACTTCGAGGACGAAGATTTCATCGTCCTTGATGGCAAGTTGCAGATTCATCAGGCCATTGACGCGAAGTTCCTTGGCCATGTTTCTGGCAAGTTCCTCGATGCGGGTGAGAATGCTTGGAGAGAGTGATGCCGGTGGCAGCGTGCAGGCAGAGTCGCCGCTATGGATGCCAGCCTGCTCGATTTGTTCCATGATGCCTGCGACGATCGCCATAGGCGTGCCATGCTGGCGGGCATCGAGTATCGAGGGTGATTGGTTGCCCGACGGAACGTCGGGCCTGCTGGAGTAATCCGCCACGACATCGACATCGACCTCGATTGCGCCGGCGAGGAACTTGTCGATGAGAACCGGCGCGTTGTCGGCACCGGCTTGTTTGAGGGCGGTGCCGATGAAACTCCGCAGCGCGGCTTCATCCTGGCAGATTTCCATGCCGCGACCGCCCAGGACGTAACTGGGACGGATGAGCACGGGATATCCGATGCGCTTGGCTTCAGTGAGGGCTTCGTCGAGGTTGCGAGCACTGCCCGCGGCGGGTCTCTTCAGATTGAGCGTGTCGAGTACTTGGTCAAAACGCTTGCGGTCCTCTGCACGATCGATGGAGTCGACGGAGGTACCGATGATCGGTGCGCCGGCTTGCTGCAGGCCATGGGCGAGGTTGAGGGGAGTCTGGCCGCCAAACTGGACAATGATGCCGTGGACGAGGGTTGGTACTTGATTAGGTACCCCTTTGGGTACCC
>CAYRPC010000028.1:0-24665 GCA_964425995.1 uncultured Phycisphaeraceae bacterium | reverse complement strand
GGTACCCGAAAGCCGCTCGACGACGTTGAGCGTGTCTTCCAGCGTGAGCGGCTCAAAGAAGAGCAGGTCACTGGTGTCGTAGTCTGTGCTGACCGTCTCGGGGTTCGAGTTGATCATCACGCTTTCAAAGCCAAGTTCCTTCGCGGCGAACGCGGCGTGACAGCAGCAGTAGTCAAACTCGATGCCCTGACCGATTCGATTGGGGCCACCGCCGATGATGATGACTTTCTGCTTGTTGGTGATCCGGACTTCGTCTTCCGGAGCACCCAGGGCATTGCCAGTACCTGGCGCCACGTGCCTCGCCCCGGTTTCATAGGTCGAGTAATAGTACGGTGTAATGGCCGTGAACTCCGCCGCGCAGGTGTCGACGAGTTTGTAGACCGGCTCGATGCCCTGGGCCTTGCGGTGCTGGCGGACCTTGAGAATGCTGTCGGTCGACAGGTTGCCTTCGTACAAGTGGGCAAGTTGGGCATCGCTATACCCCAACTGCTTGGCCTGCATGAGCACGTCTGTGGGAAGGTCTTCAAGGCGCTTGTAGTCGCAGAGCACGTCTTCAAACTCGACGAGTTGCTGGATCTGGTCGAGGAACCACGGGTCGATGTTTGTCAGGGCGTTGATCTTCTCGATGCTCCAGCCCATTTTCATGGCGTAGCGGACGTAATAGAGCCGGCCCTGACTGGGCACGGCGAGTTTGCGCGACAGTTTTTCGTGGGGAATGGGCCACTCGATGGGTTGCCCGTCGGCGGTCCGCAGGCCAGTCTCGCTGGGTTGCAACTGGGTAGCCCCTCGCTCCGCGAGGGGTGAAGCGATGGAAGGAGCGGGATGGGTGGTTCGCCCCTCGCGGAGCGAGGGGGTACCCATCACGTCGAGAACGAGTTGATCGTGCTCGACCGCCCGCATGGCACTGAGCCAGCGATCGTTGCGATCCAGCCCGAGGCCGAAGCGTTTGACTTCCATCGAGCGGATGACTTTCTGCAGGGCTTCCTTGAATGTCCTGCCGATCGCCATCGCCTCACCCACGCTCTTCATCTGCGTCGTCAACGTTTCATCGGCCTCGGGAAACTTCTCGAAAGTCCAGCGGGGCATCTTCACGACGATGTAATCGATCGCGGGCTCGAAACAGGCGCTGGTGGTTCCGGTGATGTCGTTCTTGAGTTCGTCGAGGGTGTATCCAATGGCAAGTTTGGCCGCGATCTTGGCGATGGGAAAGCCCGTGGCCTTGCTGGCGAGCGCGCTACTGCGCGAGACGCGGGGATTCATCTCGACCACCACCATCTCGAACTTGCCATCCTTGGGCCTTGGGTTCACGGCGAACTGCACGTTGCTGCCACCCGTCTCGACGCCCACGGCCCGCATGATCGCGAGCGATGCGTCACGCATGCACTGGTATTCCTTGTCCGTCAGTGTCAGGATCGGCGCGACGGTGATGCTGTCGCCCGTGTGGACGCCCATGGGATCGATGTTCTCGATGCCGCAGACGATGATGCAGTTGTCCTTCTTGTCGCGGACGACTTCGAGTTCGAATTCCTTCCAGCCGATCACGGATTGGTCGATCTGGACCTGGGTGATCATGCTGGCGGCGAGCCCGCGCGTGACAATGTCCTTGAACTCTTCGAGGTTGTAGGCGATGCCGCCGCCACTACCGCCCAGCGTGAAGGCGGGGCGGATGATCGCTGGCAGGCCAATCTCCTTGAGGAAATCCTCCGCGTCTGGGAGTGCGTTGACGATCTTGGCCTTGGGCAGTTTGAGGCCGATCTTTTCGCAGATGTCCTTGAATATCTGGCGGTCTTCGGCGCGATGGATGATCTCGCGATTGGCACCGATCATCTCGATGCCATACTCCGTGAGTGTGCCGTTGTCCCACATCGCGCAAGCGCAGTTGAGGGCCGTCTGACCGCCCAGCGTTGGCAGGATCGCATCGATGCGCGGGCCTCGATGCTGCTCGAGCGCGATGATCTTGCGGACGGACTCGGGCGTGATGGGCTCGATGTACGTCCGATCGCTGAACTGCGGATCGGTCATGATGGTCGCTGGGTTGCTGTTGACCAGCACGATGCGATACCCCTCGGCCTTGAGCGCCTTGCAGGCCTGCGTGCCCGAATAGTCAAACTCGCAGCCTTGGCCAATCACGATCGGGCCTGAACCCAGGATGAGGATGGTCTTGATGTCGGTGCGCTTGGGCATGTGATGTGCAGGGGAAAAGTTAGGCGAAAGAGCGATAATCCCTGGCGTGGGTATCGAGGTTTGAGCGTTGGTTCTCAACGCAGACTCGTCGTGATCGACGCCCTGCATCAGAGCCACTGTGCGCAAACTGGACCACGATAGCAGGCTGCGGGGAAAAGTCTACGGGCGATGCCGATTCCATGCCAGCATTGAGGGGAGTTGGTCGCGGAATACGATACGCCATGGGCCAGAGCGCATCCGGTTGGGACGACTTCACGCCTGAGCAGCGCGAGCAGATCGAACGCGACCTGCGTGCTCGCGGCATTAACCTTGGGACCGCCAAGGGCGTCCGACGCGAAGCCGCACCACTGCCCGAATCGGAAACCGAGTTGATCGACCTCGCTTCTGACAGCGGGCCAAGGACAAGATCTTGCGCCGCACGATCGAGATCAATATGAATGGCCAGAAGAAGAGCTACTCAAGCATCGACGATGTCCCGCCCGAGGTTCGCACGATCTTTGATTCGATCAAGCAGGTTGCCGATCAAGAAGGCCGGGCTAGCCAATCTGCTGGCTGTCATCAAGGCAAACTTGTTATCAACAGCATCGAAACCATACATCAGGCGAGCGGCAATGACTTTCCCACCGACGAGATCCTGACGCTGTTGCGAGAGGGCAAGAAGATTGATGCCGTCAAACTGCTGCGCGACCGTACCGGCAAGGGTCTGGCGGAGGCGAAGGCCGCCGTGGATGCTATCGACGCAATGATCGGCAACAAAAGGCAGGGCAGTGGATGCGCCGGATTGATCGTGTTGAGTGCTGGTGCTGGGGTTGCGTTGCTGGCGATGCTGTAGCGGGATCCACCGACGCATTGACGTTCAATCGTTGTGCAGTTCACTCAAGTCGCTCATGCAAACAACCCCATCTGCCCCGGTGCGTCGCGTCGTTCGGGCCTACGGAACTGGCTTCGATCCAGGTCCGGAAGACGTCCTTCCAGTTTGTACTTGCGTCGGAACAGGTGAAACGTCGAGCGAATCTGCTCAGCGATCGGCCCTGTGCCGCGCCCGCGTTCAAAGTAGTTGCTCTGGTAGAGTTCGCCCTCGCGGGTCTGGCGGATCAGCGATTCGATCTTCGCCGCCCGATCCGGAAGGTGACGTTGCAGCCATTCCAGAAAGATCGCCTTAATCTGGTGCGGCAATCGCAGCAGCACATATCCGGCTCCCAGCGCACCCGCCCGCGAGGCTTCGCGGAGCAGGCTGGGCATCTCGTGATCGTTCAGCCCGGGAATGATGGGAGCGGTCATCACCATCACCGGCACGCCAGCGCGCGACAGCGTGCGAATCACATCGACCCGCGAGCGGGGCGAAGCGGCCCGCGGCTCCATCGCCGCTGCAAGTTTGTGGTCCAGCGTGGTGAGGCTCACTGCAACATGCACGAGATTGCGGCGCGAGAGTTCTCGCAGCAGGTCGATATCTCGCAGGATCAACTTGCTCTTAGTGATGAGCGTGACGGACTGGCCCATTTCAATCATGACTTCCAGGCAGCGACGTGTGAGGCGGAGGTCAGCCTCCACGGGCTGATAGACATCTGTCACACCAGCCATCATGATGGGGTCGCCCTCCCACGATCGCGCTGACAACTCTTTGCGCAGCAGCGCCGGTGCATCCATCTTGGCGAAGATTTTGGTTTCAAAGTCAAGCCCGCTCGACAGGCCCAGATATTCATGGTCCGGACGTGCGTAACAATAAATGCACCCGTGTTCGCAGCCGCGATAAGGATTGAGCGTCCAGCCAAAGGGCAGGTCGGGCGAATCAACTTTGTTCAGCACCGATCGCGAGGAATCCTCGAAAATGTGGGTTGCGATCTGGCAGGCCGGTCCATTGGGAGTGTTGACCTCCAGATTCCCTTCGCCATCCTCACCCCGCGCGATCGCGTCGAGGTACGACTCCTCAGCAACGACGCCGAGCGACTCGAATCGATTCATAGGATTGATCGCCGCACCCCGACCACGCAGCACACCCAGCAACGCCGCATCTGGCAAGCCCGACACATCCTGCGCGGTAATACTTTGCCCGGATTGGACTTGGGTCAGACTGAGCGTGCGAGGATGGAGAGGAAGTGATGGCATGCCAAACGAATACAGTACACGATGACGGCGTGTTCGTCAAGTATTTGTTTGGTATAATTTCCTGTTTTTGTTTGGGTGTGTCAGGTTGACGAGTTCACTCTACCGTAACTCTGGTAGGTAAAATCAACTGAGCCATTAGTGTAGAGGTCGATCAGGCCATAGCCAGGATCAGACCTCGGAGCTGGCTTGGCAAACCCCTCTGCAGTATCCGCGCCCCGCGCTTGCCTTGCCTTGTCCTGCGAACGCCACCAGGCACCACTGACGGCACCGGAGTTGATATGGGTGATACCCGCGTACTCAACGCGTTCGGTCATATGAATGTGGCCGGTCAGGACGAGACGCGCATTGGGGTATCGCTCCAGCAGGTTGTGTACCCGGCGCGCGTCCATCAGCATTGATCCTCCGCCAAGTTTGACCCCTTCCTCACGCGAGAGGCTTGCGTCAACTAGCAGCGCCGAGACGTGGATGATGGGAATGTGCGTGACGATCACGACCGTCTGGGTGCGCGGCGTCGCAGCCAGTTCGCCTTTGAGCCATTCAAACTGCTGATCGTCCAAGCCACCCACATACCCGTCGTCGCCGTCGGTTTGCACGCTGTCGAGGGCGATCAGTTTCACGCCGCGATGCGTCTGGGCGTAGTACCAGCCCGGCAGGCCCAGCATATCGATCGCGTATCGCTTGCCCCAACCCGGCTCGTTGCCGCTGGTGCTGCTCTTGGCCTTGTGCCATCCCCAGATATCGTGGTTGCCTAGGCAATGCATGACCGGTATGGACTTGTGCGCGGCGAAAGCGCCATTGAGGAGTTTCCACTGCTCGTCGGCGCGGGCCTTGGTGGTCTCGAAACTGTCCATGATGAGATCACCACCCGTGACGATCACGTCGGGGCGATCCGCAAGGGCATGAACGTGCGTCAAGCACTGGTTGATTCCTTCTTCGGCGGTGCGCTCGGGCTGGACATGGCTATCGGTGAGGTGCGCGATGCGGAGAAGGCGACCGGAACGAGGAGCCGAGCCGCCAGCTCTTTGTGAAGCGGCACAGGCACCAAGTCCGAGTGCGCCGATGCCCATAGCGCCCAAGCCCATCGCACTGATGAGCGAACGACGGGAGACCGGCGGGTTGGGAGCAGACGTGAGTTCAGGCGGGGTAGGGGGCAGGGAGGTGGGCGAGAGGGTGGTCATGGGCACAGGATGCCACAGATTGCCTGGCCTGTCAAGTCGCTCGCGAAGTCTTCATACGCTTGGGCATGCGATTTTTTACCTCTGCTGCGCTGCTCCTGATCGCGTGCCACTCCTCCAGCCAGGCCCATGCTCAAGGCGTGGGTGTGCCGCCGCCCGCAGAGCAGCCCGTTCCACCACCGGCTGTCCAGTCGATGCCAACAACAATACCGGCGACAACGCGACCGGCCAGCACTGCCCAGCCTACGGGACGGGCTGGCTATGTGCCTAGCGCGGTCGAAGTGATGCGGCGCGAGGCGGGAAAGATTCAGCAGATGGTCGAGGGCGAGGACATGAAGCGCCTCATAATGGCAACGACCTGGCTGCCCCATCCCGAACCGATGACGCTTTATGAGCGCCCTCAGCCGACACGCAACTACTTGACACCGGAAGAGTTCGAGGCCCTGCCCGAGTCCGAACGCGCGATGTACAGCGAGCAGGTGTATGACGGGTACTACTTTTATACAACGCGATATGGCTCGCCCCTCGCATACTTGCGACCCCTGCAAATCTTGCACGATCAGTTCGCGAGCACCGCAGAACCAAACGTACCCAACATGTTTCGCGGCAAGCGGATCGTGGACTTTGGATTTGGCACCTATGGACACTTGCGGCTTCTGGCCAGCATTGGATGCAGCGTGACCGGCATCGAAGTGGATCCGCTGCTGCAGAAGTTGTACGACCGCCCCGAGTTTGTGGGCGATGTGCCGCCCAGCGGGATGGACGAACGCAAGTCCGGACCCGGCATGCTCTCGCTCGCGTTTGGATCATGGCCAGGCGACAACATCATGCGAGGAAAGGTTGGCGACGGGTACGACGTGTTCATGAGCAAGAACACACTCAAGCGCGGATACATTGTTCCGCCAACGGATCGGGAGTATGACCCCAAGCGGATGATCCAACTGGGCGTGGAGCCAGAGGTATTCGTGCGCGAAGTGGCGCGGGTGCTCAAGCCGGGTGGGCTCTTCCTGATGTACAACATCTGTCCCAAGCAATCACCCATCGGCGAGGCGTACAAGCCTTGGGCCGATGGTCGAAGCCCGTTCGAGCGCGAGATGCTGGAGGGTGCTGGTTTTGAGGTGCTAGCGTTTGATTCGGATGACGCGACGAAGATGCGAGAACTCGCAAAGGGATTGGGCTGGGATTCTGGGAACGAACCGATGGACCTAGAGAACGACTTCTTCGTGCTGTACACGCTGACACGCAAACGCTGAGAGTGCGGTTTGCTTTCGAGGTCATGGATGACATCTGCGCCGGGCGACCTTTTTCGGTGATAGTCTGGCATGAAATGAAACCGACCGCTCATGGCGAGCGGTCGGTGGCATGAATATTGATGCTGGGTTTACTGGCCGCAAAGCGTGCACGGTCCTTCGGCAAAGACTGTCAAGAAACTGTTGATATCGCAGGGGTCAAAGAGGCTGGCATCGTTGTTGAAGTCGATGTCGTTGCAGATTGCGTTGGCCGGGATGCAGGGGCCTTCGCTAAAGACGCTCAGGAATGCTTCTATGTCCTGAGGATCAAAGAAGCTGGTGTCGTTGTTGAAGTCGATCGAGCCACATTCGGTGCCCGTGATGGTCAGCAGTGCGGTCGAGGAGGTGTACGAGACACTGACGGTGACGGCGGCGGGACCAACCACGACGACGTTGCTGAATGTGCCGACGCGCTGGTTGCTGTTGCTGCGGGCGATCTCATAGACATCGCCGATCTTGGGCAGGAAGGGGGGCGTGATCACGACGCGGAGCGTGCCCGCGAGGTTCATCTGATTGGTGCTGACGATGCGGTCAGAGGGGCTTGCTGGACGGCCAAAGAGCGAGACTTCATAGGTGCCGCCCGCGACTTGGGTGTAGGTGTTGGCAAAGGAGAGCGTGCCGTTGAGGCTGGGCGAGTCGCCCGGGGCGACGGTGCCCCCACTGTTGGTAAAGACTTGATTGACTACGCCGCGTCCTTCGAGGCGACCGCCCAGCATGTTCCAGGTTGCGCCGCTCAACGCGCCGCCGCTGCGAACCAGCACTCGCCCGGTACTGGCTGATTGTGTGATTCCACCCGTGGCGATGTACGTGCCAGATTGGATGTCAATCAGCCCGGCGTTGGTCGTGTTGACATTGATGTTGAACGCGCCGCCCGCGGTCTTGTTCACCACGCCGCCAGCCTGATTGTCGATGCGGTTGGTGCCACTGTTGTCGGTCCAATTGGTGCTACCAGGCAGATTGAGCGAGCCGTTGTTGGTAAAGATCATGCTGTTGAGGGTACGGTTCCAACCTGAGCCGTCTTCGGTCCACGACGCGCCCGCGCTGTTGGTGATTGGGCCGCCAAGAGTCTTGTCTCCAGCCGTGACGTTTGCTATGTTGTTGTTACGCAGCAGCCCCGCGCCGGCCTTGTTGCCGTTGAGCGTGAACCCGATGCCAGTGACGTTGAGTTGTGCCCCACCCACGCCGGTCGTCAATATGCCGGTGCTCTGGAACGCACCGCCCATGTTGGTCCCGTTGATCGGGCCTGTGATGGTGGAACTGTTGATCTGAAAGTTGCCACTGGTGCCGATGTTCACCGTGCCCGTGCCGGAATACACGGTGCTTGTCATGAGGAACGTTCCGCCACTCGCAGCGATCGCGATGACACCGTTATTTGTCACACTCGCGAGGTTGTTGGCATGGAACTGCCCGCCCGCGGTCTTGTTGATCGTGCCTGTGTTGAGCACGCTGTTAGTACCGGAGTTGTCGATCCAATTGGTGCTGCCAGGCAGATTGAGCGTGCCCTGGTTCAGGAAGTTGTGGGAGTTGAGCGATCGGCTCCACCCAGCCGCATCCTCCGTCCATATCGCGCCAACGCTATTGGTGATGTCGTTGGCGAGCGTTTTGTCGCCTGCCGTGACGTTTGCGATGTTGTTGTTACGCAGCAGCCCCGCGCCCGCCTTGTTGCCATTGAGCGTGAACCCGCTGCCAGTCACGTTGAGTTGCGCACCGCTCGCGCCGACCGTCAACGCGCCAGTACTCTGGAACGTACCGCCTGAGTTGGTCCCGTTGATCGGGCCTGTGATGGTGGAACTGTGGAGTTGCATGCCTCCGGCCGCGCCGATGGTGACTGTACCTGTGCCTGTGTATGTGGAACCAGACACTTGGAAGTTGCCCCCGTTCGGTGCGACAGCGATCACGCCGTTGTTGGTAAAGGTGGCGATGCTGGTGCTCAGGTACTGCCCGCCCCCAGTCTTGTTCATGGTGCCTGTGTTGAGCACGCTATTTATGCCGGAGTTGTTGGTCCAATTGACACTTCCCGGGAAGTTCATCGTCCCAACGTTCGAGACTGCGCACGTATTGAAAAACCGTGACCAGCCACTGCTATCTTCAGTCACAACACCGGTCGCGGCGTTTGTCCAGGGTCCGGTCCATGTGAGATCCCCAGCAGCAAAGGCGAGCAGGCCCGTGTTTGTCAACAAACCGCCCGTCGTGTTCATGCTGCCAGCACCGATAATCGACGCGCCACCGCTCGTATTGATAGTTGTTGGCCCGCTTGTCGTCGAGTTTGTGAACGTTGCCCCTCCGCTCGCGCTCAGCGTGATGGGGAATAAACCCGAAATCGTGTTGCCGTTCCAGAAGATCGATGAACCTGGTCCCGTCACGATGTAGTTCGCCCCGCCCGTACTGGCGAAGGAACTGGCATTGAACTGCAGCGTCCCCCCGTTCGCAAGCACCCGCATCGTGCCCGTGTTGGTGCGGGGGATGCTGTTCATAGCCATCGTGCCGCCACTGGACTTGGTGACTGTGCCGGAATTGGAAAAAGCGTTCACCCCGCTGTTGTTCGTCCAGTTGACACCGCCCGGGAAGTTGAGCTGACCCGCATTCGTGAACGAGTGCGAATTGAAAAACCGGCTCCAGCCAGCGCCGTCCTCCGTCCACGTCGCCCCGATGCTGTTGGTGAAAGGCCCGCCTCGGATCTGATCGCCCGCCGCAGTGTTGATGCGCCCGTTGTTAGTCAGGGGGTTCGCGGGACTCGCCGTCATACTTCCAAAGAGCAACGCGGCCGAGCCAGTAGCATTCAGGGTCACCGGCGCACCGAGCGTGGTGTTGTTGAAGGTGATCAGGTTGTCCGCTCCGAGCGTCATCGGGAACGAGCCGCGAATGGTGCATGACCCGAAGTTGATGCTGCCGCTTGCCGACGCAGCGTATGTCGCGGTCGCATTGCTCGTGAACGTCAGGCTATTGAAGTTCATCGCTCCGCCCGCGTTGCTCACCACCGCGCCACTGTTGGTAAACGCAATCGAGTTGAACGCGCCGGTGGAACCACCATTTTTGATGATGGTCGCGCCAGTGGCGTTGGTCATGCTGTTTATGCCAGAATTGTTACTGAGCGATACATTGCCAGGGAATTGCATCGTCCCGCTATTGGTGAACGTGACTGAGTTCCAGAATCGCAACCAGCCCGCCCCATCCTCTGCCCAGGTTCCGGCGTTGTTGATCGTGCCGCCCCATGTCTGGTTGCCTGCCAGAGTCTGCACTGTGCCGTTGTTGGTGAGGCCGTTCGTTGTCGAAATATTCGCCTGATAGTTGACCACGGCGCCCGCGTTGATCGTCACCGAGCGCACGCCGGTCGCGTCGATCGTGCCGTTCACAGGAAAGATCACATCATCGGCCGCCGCCGGGAACAAGGGCGTCGCATTGCACGCCTGGAAGCCCCAGTTGTTCCGGTTCAGCGTGTTTCCAGCCCCGCAGCCATTGAACGTGCCGCACACGTTGCTCCACGTCAGCGTGGGGCATGTGGGCGTGAACGTAAAAATCGCGGCGTGGCTGATTGCCCCGCCCGCCAACATGGCCAACAGACCCGCCGAAGTTTGAATCCGATTCGCCGACCGTGCATTGTTCTTCATTCGTGATGCTCCTTTGTGGTTCAAGAGGAACTAGCACGAGCGAGGGAGTAGGCTGACAGTATTTGGTGAGAAATCTAGCAAAGCGTTATGAGACGATTCGTCGGGATCACGTTTCCCTCAAACTGTGAGTACAAACCAGGCGATCCACACCACCGGCAAGGTGATGCTGATACCAAGACAGATGTTGCAGATCCGGTTGCGCCTGGGATTGGTGGTGAACCACTTGCGGCCGCGCGTCGACGTGAACCAGTACGCGCAGGGGATGAGCAGCATAGCGGCAACGGCCGGATACACAACTAACATCAGAATCTCTACCTCAAGCCAGCGCCCTTGACGGAAGAGGATGGCAAAGATTTTGCCCCAATAGATGAACATGAGGATCGCAATCCAAAGTGACAGGATGCCACCAACGATCCACAATGGGATGATGGTCAGCAGCCATTGCCAAAAGGCGGGCTTCTTAAGTGTGAGGCTGAGCGCAAGCGACTGGCGACATTCCGGGCAAGACTCGCTCACAAGCCCGCGCAGGTTGTAGCCACAGCTTGGGCACGCAATGTCGCGCTCTGTGAGGTAGGAATTGAGAAGGTCGCCATCGCTCATGCGAAGACTGCTTTGCGTCTGGGCACAGGCGAGGACGCCTGTGCCACCTTCCCTGTGAAACTTGCGGGCTATGAAAACAGCCGCTGCTGGTCCTTCACGTCCCGCACCTTACCGTCCAGCAGTTCGAGCTGCTTCTTGAGTTCGTCAACGCTCTTGAACTTGTAGTACTCGCTGGCAAAGCGGATCCACGCGACTTCATCGATATCGCGCAGCCGCCCCATCAGTTTCTCGCCGATCACCTGGCTTTCGACCTCGCGGTCAAACTGCTTGTGCAGTTCTTCCTCGATCTCGTCGGCGATCTTCTGCTTGATATCCTCGGGAATCTTCCGCTTGCCAGAGGCCGACGACACGCCCCGGACGATGTTCTCGCGATCAAAGGGCACCCGCCGCCCATCGCGTTTGATGACCATGAGTTTGGCCGTCTGCTCCACGCGCTCATAGGTCGTGAAGCGCCTGGTGCAAGCCAGGCACTCGCGCCGCCGGCGAGTGACCTTCCCGCCATCGCTGGTACGGGAGTCGATCACTTTGTCGTTATCGGCGTTGCAGTAGGGGCAGAGCACGGGCGGAGAGTACGACCCGAGGACTGCTGGCATGCTCGGGCGGAGCACGCACGCTTACGGACGGATGCCGCCACCGAACTTGATAATGTCGGCGATGAACGCTTCCTGTTCCTCGGGAGTGAGCGGCATGACACTCTCGGCGCGCCAATCGCCTGCAAAAACGCCATTCCGGCGAAAGGCCGGTGCCTCCTCGGCGCTCAGGCCATTTTTGACATTCTGCTCCCAACGCGGATTGTGCCAGTTGTCAGCGTCCATCACGACGGGAATACGGTTGTTACGAATCTCAATTGCCTTGCTGACGCCGCCCTGACGATCCTTGAGAAAGATCAATTCGCCAACCGTCATGGCCTCGCCCGGCGGGTAGTTATAACTGGTACCGAACTGCTGCCACTGCGGACGGAAGCCGGATTCTGTGTCGAAGGAGCGACTATCAGAGGGACAGCGCCAGGGATCGCCCACAATCCAGTCCGAATCCGGATCGTTCGCGTCGCTTCGTTGTGGCTTGCTGGTCTCGACGTACTTCACCATGATGTCCAACAGCGAAGGATCGTTGTCGTTGCTGCCAGTGTTCAGAGGTCGTACCAACGGCAGCAGTTTGCCCTTGTTTTCCGTATCCATGTACATCTGCATGCCCAGGCCAATGCTCTTGAGGTTTGCCAGGCACTTCACGTTGCGAGAAGCATCGCGGGCTCGCCCCAGCCCAGGGACGAGCAAACCCACCAGCACGGCGATGATCGAAATCACAACCAGCAGTTCAATGAGCGTGAAGGCACCGGGATGGCGATGAGGGCGATGCATGGGCACAAGCAATACGAACGAACGACGTAGTTGTTTCGTCCCCTGGCAGGGTACGGATGCCAAACCTGACACATCAACCCAGAACGAGGTTGACCATCTTCCCGGGCACGATAATTGCCTTCTTGATTTCCTTACCCGCAATCAGTTCCTGGACCTTTGCATCAGCCATCGCCGCCGCCTCGAGGGCTTTAGCATCTTTCGCGATTGCCATTGGGACGGTTATCCGAGTACGCACTTTGCCCATGACGGAAATGGGAATCTCTATCTCGTCGTCAACAAGCATCGCGGCATCGAACAAAGGCCAGGGCTGGACTGCAATGCTACCCGAACGCGTCCCAGCACCATGTCCGAGTTTCTGCCACAATTCCTCGGCAAGGTGCGGTGCGAACGGGGCAAGGACGAGAGCAAAGCGTTCCATCTGCGCCCGAGTGATGACGCCTCTGGCATCACTCCCTTCTCGCAGCGACGGACTGCCCACAAACTCCATCATTGCCGCGATGGCGGTGTTGAAGGAAAGACGCTCGATGTCATCGCCCACCTTTTTTGTGAGACGATGCAGCAATTTTTCGATCGTGGCGCTTGTGGCGGCCCGCCCCTCCGCAGCAACCGAACCAAGCTCTGCCAGCCGCAACTGCCCGGTTGCTTCATCAACGCATGCTCGCCACGCCCGCTGCAAGAACCGGAAGCACCCGATGATGTCGCGCGGATTCCAAGGCTTGCTCGCTTCAAGCGGGCCCATGTACATCTCATACAGGCGACAGGTGTCGGCCCCGAACTCGTTGATCACGTCATCGGGGTTGATCACGTTCTTGTACCGCTTGCTCATCTTGGTGATGATGGGCGTGACTGTTTGTCCCGTCGCGATCTCGACATACCCAAGTTCGGGCTGCCCCTCCGCAACTTCCTTCACCTCGTCAACGGGCACTATGCTCTTATCTGCCCGCTGATATGCGAAACTGGTGATCAGGCCCTGATGGAAAAGTTTGCGGAATGGCTCCTTGCACGACACATGGCCCAGATCAAACAGCACGTTCTGCCAGAAGCGCGAGTACAGCAAGTGTCCCACGGCGTGCTCGCTGCCGCCAAGGTACAGGTCGATGCCCTGGGGAACTTCGTTGGGTACAGATATGGGTACCCCCTCGCTCCGCGAGGGGAAAGATTCATCGATGCGATCTATGGTGCTGGTCGATCGCCCCTCGCGGAGCGAGGGGGTACCCAGACCCGCGCCCATCCAGTACCCCTCGGCCTCTTTGCCTACTAGCGCGTTCGTGTTCTTTGGATCGCAATAGCGAATCGCATACCAACTGCTGCCCGCGCTGCCCGGCATGGTGTTGGTCTCGCGAGTGACGGGCGTCTCTGGCGCGAGCAATGCTGGCGAGACGCCCGCCTTGCCCGCCGTGGTGTGCATCCAATCACGAGCCTTGGCCAGGAGCGGCTGGGGATCATCACTCTCGACGGGCGCGTAGTCCGCTAGTTCGGGTAGCAGCACGGGCAGGTGTGATGCCTCGATCGGATACGCAATACCCGCGTCGTCATAGACGACCGGAAACGGCTCACCCCAGTATCGCTGGCGCGAGAAGGTCCAATCGCGGAGTTTGTAGTTGATCTTGCGTTGGCCGATGTGTTTGGATTCGAGCCATTCAATGATTTTTTGTTTTGCTTGGGCTGTGGTTAGGCCGTTTAAGAATACATTGTGGTTCGATGAGTTTCTTGAAACGCCCGGTTTCGAGAATGCCGAAGTCGGATACCCGTCATTGTGGACATCGGGCCTTTCGCCAGCGTCGAGAGGTTCAACTACTTCTAACGCTCTAATTTTTGCCCACCTTGCGAACTCCAAGTCGCGATCATCATGCCAAGGCACCGCCATGATCGCGCCCGTGCCATATCCCATCAGCACGTAGTCCGCCGTCCAGATTGGGATCGGCTGGTTGGTCGCGGGGTTGATGGCATAAAGCCCACTAAACGCGCCGGTCTTCTCCTTGGCTTCCTGTCGCTCGACATCGCTGCGGTTCTTTGCTGCGTTCACGTACGCCCGTAGAGCATCGCGCGTCAAAGCATCAACGTTTGCTTCGCCTTGAAGCACGCTTGCGCACAACTCATGCTCAGGCGCAACGACCATGTAGGTCGCCCCAAATAGCGTGTCTGGACGCGTGGTGAAGACGCGCAACGAGATCGATTGGGCACCACTTTTGGTACCGACTTGGGTACCCCCTCGCTCCGCGAGGGGCGAACCACCAAACACATCCTCATGCACAACTGTCCACGCATATTGCCCAACATCACCAACGACCCCAGCCTCCTTTGGATTTCGCACGATATAGGCCACATGCTCCGCGAATCGATCACCATCACGCACGATGTGATCAAACGACTCTGAGTCCCACAGGCGACCCTCGCGCCCCCTTGCCTTATTGATCTGCGTCGCCGAGAAGTGTTTGACACTGTCGCAAAGATCCGTGAGATTGTGCCCCTTGAACGGGCGGATCAGCCAATGCACGTGATTGTTCATCACGCACGCGGCGTATGTCCTGCACCGATCGCCGTCGAAGTGCTGGATCGCGTTCATGACCGTGGTGCGCTCATGCTCGTCGAGCATGATGCCTTCCTGGCACTTCCAACTTACAAAATACGTGGCATCGTCCATGCGGGCGTGGGGAAGGTTTCTTTGTGTCCAGACGGATGCGGGCGATGCGCCATAGATGCCATCGGGGAAAGGATCGCGGGGCACGAAGCCAACTGGAAGGCGCGCGAGCGCGGGGTTTGCGTCGATCTCTCGGATGCGAGCGGCGGGGACGGTCTTGGGTACATTTTTGGGTACCCCCTCGCTCCGCGAGGGGATTAATGCATTGATGTGATCCGTGGTGGTGATGGTTTGCCCCTCGCGGAGCGAGGGGGTACCAATTGGGGTACCCATAGGCGTACCCATCAGCACTTCAAACTCAATCTCCGCGCCCTCGCTCCGCCCGATCCATTCCCGTTGCATCGCCTTCGTGCTCTCGACCCATTCCAGGCCATCAAGCTGCCCAAGCAAACGCTCGGCGTACGACGTGATTCGGAACATCCACTGCTTGAGCGGCTTGCGCAGCACCGGAAATCCGCCCCGCTCGCTCTTGCCATCGATCACTTCGTCGTTGGCGAGTACGGTGCCAAGCTTCGGGCACCAGTTGACTGTGGTTGTTGATTGATACGTGAGACGATAACTGTCAAGCACCCGGCGGCGAGTCGCAATATCTAGCGTTGCCCATGCGCCAAACTCACGGGCACGCTCGGCTTCTGGAACCTCGTCGGCGCTTGGGTTGAAACGGACCGAGCGTGCGCCAGTGGCAAACGCGGCTTCGAGGTCGATGATCGGGCGCGCGTGCCCCGCCGATGGGCCATTGGGTACCCCCTCGCTCCGCGAGGGGAGTTGTCCGCTGGGATGTTCTGTGTCGCTGATAGTTCGCCCCTCGCGGAGCGAGGGGGTACCCAGGGCAGTCATGGCACCTTGGGTAGCCTCATCGAACCACGCGTTGTACAACTGGACAAATATCCACTGCGTCCACTTGTAGTACTCGGGATCGATGGTGCCAAACTCGCGCGACCAGTCGTACGAGAACCCGAACCGCTGCAACTGTCTGCGAAAATTCTCGATCGCCTTCTTCGTGGTGATCGCCGGGTGGACGCCCGTCTGAATCGCATACTGCTCCGCAGGCAGACCAAACGCGTCCCAGCCCATCGGGTGGAGCACGTTGAACCCCTTCATCCGCTTGTAGCGGCTGATGATGTCGGTCGCGGTGTATCCCTCGGGATGCCCAATATGCAGCCCCGCGCCGCTTGGGTATGGGAACATGTCTAGGCAGTAAAACTTCGGACGCGAAGCATCGAACCCGGGCTGGCCCGGGTTGGGTGTCGCGAAGCAATCGTTGCTCAGCCATGTCTTCTGCCAATGCGTCTCGATTGCGTTGGCAAAGGAGGCGGTGTAGCGGTGGGCGGGAACATCGGAAGCGTTGGTGGACATGAGATACTCGAATGGTTCAGAAAAGTGGGGTGGTCTAGGTACGAACAGAACGGAGTACGAATGACGATTGCCGCGTCCAAAGAAAAACCCCGCGCGGCGCGGGGTCGGGCAATTGATAGAGCCACCACGCACGCGATCTTGCTATGCGGAGGCGGTAAGCAGCGAGCCAGGCACCTCAAACCTCATACAAGAAACCATAGCGCCGCAGCGGGCGGAGTGCTTGTGATTCGATAGGACTCAGGTGGTCCGTTGCGGGTTGCATGGCGTGATTCCAATCTTCGGCTCGTGCAGGCGTGGCTCGCACGTATCAGCCGTAGCACGACGTTTTTCGATGAACAGCCGCTTGGCCTCGCCCGCGATCCCGAACGAACCCGTGACGAGAATCAGACCATTGCTTCCCATCCCAGCGGCCGCAACATTGATCGCGTCCTTGACGGTCGGTGCCTGCAGCGCCATGCACGTACCGACCTCTACGTGCTTGCGATGCAGATCTCGCGGCTCGACCGCACGCTCATTCCCCCCGGCTTTCGTGAGGATGATCTTGTCCGCGCCAGTGGCGATCGCTTCGAGCATGCCCTTGACATCCTTGTCGTCGTGACACCCGAACACGACCACCACGCAGTCGGGGCGAAAGTGCGTCGCCAGTGTTCGCATCACGGCTCGAACCGAATCGGGCGTGTGGGCTCCATCCACGATGACGCGAGGCGACTCATGCACCACTTCCAACCTTCCCTGCCGCGCAGTGTGCAAGAGACCCTCGACCACACGTCCCTCGGGCAGATCAAAGCCGCAGGCAACAAGATAATCTAGGAGTGTGAGCACCGCGGCACAGTTTGCGGCCTGATGCTCGCCCGGCATGGGCACGGGCACATGCTCGTAGGTTCGCGTCGGCAGCAGGACGGACACACGATGACACGCACCAACCTCGGGACACGTGCCCAATCGCTGAGTAAATGGCACCTCTCGCCCCAGCACTACCAGCGGCGCGCCAACGCGCTGCGCAGTCTCATCAAAGATTTTGAGCACCCGATCATCCTGAGGTACGCTTACCACCGGCACACCCGCTTTGATGATGCCCGCCTTGTGTATAGCGATCTGCTCGATGCTATTGCCCAGCAGCAACGTGTGCTCCATCTGGATTTCGCTCAGCACGCAGGCAATCGGCGTGATCACGTTGGTTGCATCGAGCAAGCCGCCGACGCCAACCTCGATGATGCCGATATCAACAGCCTGCTCTGCAAAGAAAACGAAGGCGAGCGCGGTCAGTAGTTCGAACGAAGTGACCGGACCCATGGCTGGACCCGTCGCTGCACCCGTGGTTGGACCCGTGGCCAGACCCGTGGCTGGCTCCAACGTTGAGGCCGCTCGCTCGCCCGCATCCAGCACGCGTCGCCCCAGCGTTGCAAACTGTTCAATATTGATCGACGCGTCGGCATGAGCATCCAGCACGCGGATGCGATCTCTGAGGTCCAGCAGGTGCGGGCTGGTGAAAAGTCCGACTGTGTATTCACACCCCCGCAGCGCGGCCGCGCTCATCTCGGCAATGCTCCCCTTACCCTTGCTGCCCGCAATATGCACCATCGGAACCGAGAGATGCGGGTCACCCAGTTCCTTGAGCAACGCGCGCATGCGCTCAAGGCGGAACGTCTGGAGCGGATCGACCTGTGCGACGCGAGTGCGCTCAAGATTGGAACGATCAAGCCACAGCGCACGATGCACAGTGTCGTAGGACGAGGTTGATGCCGAGGGATCGTGCCGGGAAGCCACTTCCCGAATCGGTCCACTTTCCCCATCATCCGACCGAGCGTGTTGGCTCTGTCCCATTCCCATTCCACTCCATGATAGCGAATCGCAAAGAAATATCTAGGGTTTTCTACCTACACATCCTGGAGTTATTATGTCCTGGGACCCAGTTCTGGTGCTTACCAGACAACCGTGCGAGCCATGCCTCGGAGCATGAGCTTGCATACTTGTTCTATCTCGCTGGACACAACAAGCCTGCATGTGGCTTCGGACGCGATTGCTCGCACAAGCCCGCGATGTGCCGACACATCATCGAGTTCTATGCTCCAAATGCAGACTCATCGTCCATCACGAAGCACAACCTCCTGCATGAGCAACTGCATCGCAATGCCGAGCCGACTGTCAGAACTGTCGACGACCAAACGCAATGAAGTCTGTCCCGGCCCGCAGGCCGCCCGATTCGTGCACGATCCTGGCGATCTGGCCTCGGTGGTACGTGGAGTGGTTGAAGACATGGATCAGCACCTCGTGGATACTGCTCTGATACTTGGTCCCATCGCTGCTGCTGTACTGCGTCTGGCGATCCAACTCGGCATCAGTGAGCGTCGCGAGGTACGTCGTCCATTGGGCATCCACATGCGCAATCTCCTCGCGGGTTTCTTCGATACTCCAGACAGGAAACCAGTCCTTGGGATTGTCGTACGGTTGCTGCAACACCCGCCAGAGCCAGACCTGACGTGCAAGCGCGTTGTGCGGAAGCAACTGGGTCGCGCGAACATACGAGGGAGTTGATCGCCCGGGAACCGGCACGCTCTCCAACGATGCCAGCACACGCTGATTGGCCCAGACTTCGTAGGCATGAAGATGTTGGAAGTGAGTTTGGAGTGTGGTAGCCATAACGTTTTGGATTCTGATCGATCAGATTCGGTTCAATTGAAACTGATTCACAGTCGAGGATATGGACGAGCTTCCTCCATTACTTCCCAGCCCCGCGTTCGGTCGCGATCCGGCTGATGTGGGCCGCGAACGATTCGTCCTCGCCCATGAGCAGCTCGGGCAGGGCCGCCAGGAAGTCAGGGCGCTTGCACCAATCACGCATGTAGTCTTCCCAACTTCGCCAGAGTCGGGTCGTCTGCGGGTCCATCTTGTCCTCGTAGACGAGCAGGTACGCACGCTCAAAGAGCGCGATGAGAATACTGAAGAGGGCGAACTGTCGCTCCATCTGCTCCGCCGAAAGTTGTAGCGTCTGTCCTGGAGGTCTCAGCAGCCGCAGATCTGCATTGTCGAGCACAATCTTCATGAACTTGGTGTACTCGTCGCTGAGGCGCTGGTAAATTTCTTCCTGGTTGATCAGTCGTTCCTTGCGTTGCTCCCAGATAAAGACAGCGATAGCGAAAGGGAGCGCAATCACTGTTACGACCGCGGAGGCCGTCTGCCAGAACTCGGAGTTGAGCAGAGCAAGCATGCCCCATTGTTGCCCGTTGAAGTCGCTGCACTTCGCCCCGTCTGAGATCACGCCGGACCAGCCTCAATTGAACCGTATCCGCGGCCAATCCGCGTCTAGTCCGCAAATGAGTTTGTCCACACAGACGTACACATAATCAGCCAGTGCACACCGCAAAGCCGGTCATGGCTCACAGGCGGTCTCCAGTCGTCACGACTACCGGTCGATGTCCATGCAGGACCACAAAGGAACCCACTATGGATCTCGGCAACCCCTGGGCTCTCTTTTCAAGCCTGTTGATCGGCCTGGTTGGCATGGCCTTCTTCATGCATGGCAAAAAAGCCGGCAACTTCAAGACGCTCGGCGCGGGCGTGGTCTTCTGTGCCTATCCATACTTCGTCACTGGCGTGCTCGCGATGTGGGGCATCTTCGCGGTTTGCCTGGTGGGGCTTATCTTGTGGCTCAGGCAAGACTAATGCAGACCAAAAGCGCATACTCGATCAAGGGCTAGGGCCGACAACTTGCGTTTGTATTGCATTGACGCAATTGATCACCACCAACTACAGTGCTCCATGCACCGTCGCGAACTGATCGTCTCCGCTGTTGCTTCTGCTGCCTTGTCGATGGTGCCCCGTGGCGCACACGCCCAAGCGGGCCAGCCTGCGAATGCCTCGGGTGCCGACATGGCTTCACGATCTCCCCGTGCCACATCTTTTCTGAAACAAGGCATCAACCTCTCCCATTGGCTCTGGCTACCCCAGCAGCAGGAAGCAGCAAAGCGATGGAACTTTGTCACGCGCGACGAACTCAGGATGCTGGCACAACGCGGCTTGACGCATGTGCGATTACCACTCGACCCTGCGATTTTGTGGGACCAGACCTCGATGTCGCTCCACGCCGGCGCATGGGGCGAGGCCGTGCATGCCGCCCAGTTGTGCCTTGATTCGGGGCTGGGCGTGATTATCGACCTTCACCCCTTGGGTGGGCGTTCTCAGTGGATCATGCCCGACAAGGAGTCCGGTGCCACGCCTCATCTCGATGCCCTCTGGAAGCAACTCGGGCCGCTGTGCAAAGTCTGGGACCCCGCTCAAGTTGCACTGGAGATCATGAACGAACCTCACGACATCGCCAAGCCCGAGCAGTGGCACGCTGCCCAGCGTCGCGTCCACGCGATCATCCGCGAGTCCTGTCCCGACCACACCATCATCGCGACGGGCGACCAATGGGGCGGGATAGATGGCCTGCTCGCCCTCGATCCGCTCACCGATCCCAACGTGGTCTACTCGTTCCACTTCTACGAGCCCATGACCTTCACCCACCAGGGCGCGACCTGGGGCTGGGATGGTTGGAAGGATCTCAAGAACGTGCCATACCCAATCACCATCGATGAGGCCAAGCAGTATTCGAAGAGCATCGAGAATCAGCGATCGGGCGGCGCGGTCGTGGGTGAAGCATCCAACGGTGAGGAGGCCAGGCGACATAACGGCTGGAACATCGCCCGCATGCGCGAGCGAATCGCAAAGGCATCTGCCTGGGCACAGCGACACGACCAAGACAACCAACCGCTGAGCCTCTACTGCGGCGAGTTCGGCGTCCACAAGCCCTTCTCGCCAGCAGACAGTCGCGCCCATTGGCTCCGCGACATCACTTCGGTGCTGGGCGAGTTGAGGATCGGATGGGCGATGTGGGACTACGTGGGCGGGTTTGCCTTGACTCGCGAGGGTTCGCGAGAAGTTGACCAGGCGATATGCAATTCGATTGGACTCAAGTAGTCTTTCAACGAATGAGCTAAGGTGCTGCAGGCACCAACCGCCATGCGACGGTCATGCGATCAGAACATTCGCCGTGCGGACTGTCCACCGACGCTCTGGCAATTGCTCTGGCTTGACGCTCTGTCCCCTTCATCAGCGCATCGTCGCCTTGGCAAGCCCCGCCGTGCCGATCACTTCTTCCGCGTAGTCATTCATCGCATCGCGAAGTTGCTCGAAGGACTCGAGGACGTAGTAAATCGGCTGGTAGTGGTCGATGACAAAGTCGGTATTGCACACACGCTCAAGGTCAAACTCACGCCACTCGGGCACGTCGCGCACGCTCTTGTCAATCGCATGATCGCCCGGCCCGCCCGAGCCCTTGCCCTCCCACGCTCCGCTCAGGCTGTACTTGCTCTCGCCATGGCTTGAAACCAGCCCCGCCCCATACACCTTGACCTCGCCGTTCTCGCGAATGAGCCCGAACTCCACCGTGAACCAGAACAGCCGCCCCAGCCGCAGAATGTGCTGCGGGTCGTTGCAGAGCAAAGCCGCCTTGCCGTACGTCTGCAGGAAGTCCGCAAAGACCTTCAGCGTGTGCAGCGGCACGTGCCCGAAGACATCGTGAAAAATATCCGGCTCGGGCAAGTAGTCCATCACCTCTCGCGGCCGCACCAGCACGGTCGTTGGAAACTGGCGCTGCGCCAGGCAAGAGAAGAACGCCTTGTTGGGCAGGTACCCGGGCACGCCATAACTGCTCCAAAGGCTCTGCGCCTTGAGGAACTGGTTGATGCCGTCGAGCCTGGTGCCTTTGGCGACCTTCACGCCACCCGCGATTTCGATATCGCGGTCGAGCACGAGATCTTCGAGCAGCGGAATGCGATCACGCGTCAGCCGCAGGATCTCCATCCCGTCGACGAAGATGTTGGACACCTGCTCGCTCAGCACCGTCCAGCGCCGGTCGTACAGGTCACGCCAGACATCATGATTCTCGCGAGTGTACTTGTGGTAGTGCTGCGTGATGTAGAACTTGTCGGCGTTGATATCGTCGGCGTCCATCATCGGGGCCTTCTCCGCCCACTCCTGGGCAAGGCGGGCTTCCTCGCCATCGATGATGTTGTTGTATTTGATGTCGCTGCGCATGGCTGACCTCGCAAAGTACAAGAGTGCTGGCGACGAGGGGCACACCCCCAAATCAGACGCCGCTGACTGTTATTATGGTAGTGGCGATGGAACTTCGGAGGCAGAACCATGGCAATTGATCCCAGAATGTACGAGAAGTATTCGGGCCGCAAGGACGATCCCATGACGCGAATGGGCGAGGCGCTCGCCAAGGACGCGAAACATCAGCGGCAACGCGACGAGATGCCCAAGGGTGTCTCGGGCGGCATCAACATAATCGGCCATCTTGGTATGGTTGCGCAGGTCTACTACTGGTTTAAGAATCGGCTTCGGGGTAAGCAATCCTCACGCCTTCAGCGTCTGGGCGAAGCACGCTCGCGCCTGGCTCTGCGTGATCGCTTGCTCAGGAGCAATTGCTTCGCACGCCGCACCCCCTGCTGTCGTTCCATTCCGCCTCCGCTCCACCGCCGCGATGATGCTGTCCTCAGCATTCGCCCGCACGATCGGCACGTCACTGCCGAAGAGCAGTGTCTTGCCCGGCACCAGTCCCGCATCCAGCAGGTCGCGCCATGGCATGACCCGATGCAGGCGATGAGGCAATTGCTTATGCAGCACCTCGATGTCATACAGAAGGTGACACGGCTGCACGCTCGCAATCACTCCCAGCGCGCAAAACCGCAGCACGTCCCGCTCATCAATCAACTCGCAATGCTCGATCCGCACATGGGCCGGTGATCCTGCGATAGCCGACAAGTCCGTCGCGCCTGCGAGTGCCTCCGCCAACGGTGCATGCTTCACCATCAAAGTGCTTGCAGGCTTGGTCACGGAAGCACGTACCGCCTCGATGCCATCAAGCATCGCCCGCACCGCGCCATCACCAATCGTGTGAGCCGCGAAGCCGACACCAGCCGACGCACACGTCTGGAGAGCATTGCGAATCTGAGCAACATCCATCAGCGGCGTGCCGCAAGGGTGTGCGGGCATCGGCTCGGCAAATGGTTCAAGCATCCAAGCAGTGCGAGCATTGAGCGTGCCATCAACGAATATCTTGCCCCCCAGGAGTTCGACCCATCCCGCCCGCGAGTATGCACGCGCCGCCTCGACTTGCTGATGCAGTATCTCCACCAGCGGATAGAGACCCACACGCACACGCAAGTCGCCCGCATCGTGCATCTTGGCAAGCAGCGGTCCCAGCCACGCCGGTGCCAGCATGTCGTGAACCTCCGTGAATCCCAGTTGCTCCAGTGATGCAATCGCCAACCCGATCGACTCGTGCCGCTCGCCCTCAGTCAACTCCGGCACACTCTCACGCATGCGTCGACACATGCCCTCCAGCAGCAGTCCCGTTGGCCTTTGGCTTTGATCGCGCACGATCACACCAAAGTCGGCTGGTGGGTCCGGATCATCATCGCGAATCTTCGCAACGGCAAACGCGGCTCGATTGGCAACCACAGAGTGATAGTCAAAGCTGAGCACCATCGCGGGGCGCGAACCAGCGATCGCGTCCAACTCATCGCGCATGGGCCAGCGTGCATCGCTAAAACTCTCCACCCGCATGCCTTGGGCGAGCAGCCACCGCTCACGGGCAGGATCATCCTGATCAAGCGTCGCAGCACGCTCCCGCAGCGCATCAAGCACATCCTCGACGCTGGTCCGATCAGTCAGGTCGAGCATCGAAAGCGCCCTGCCCAGCAACGGAAGATGAACATGTGCCTCGCGCATAGGTATCCTGAGGCTAGGAGGTCGGGGCGGCTTGGCGCATGCAAGACCGACCGGCGAAGCGCCAGTCGGCGGCACGTTGGTTGGCTTTCAGTGACACGCGCGAATCGGCGGCGCGGGGCTCATGACGAGACCCTTCCAGGCTTCGGCGTGGCTGACGGGCGAATCGGACGCAACTGCGATTGGGTTCACGCTGCGTGGAGCCTTGGGACGCTCCTTGATGCTCGGGTTGAGCCTATCGCACGCGGCGGACCTTTCGTTCCGCCGAGCTTGATGGGCTGGTTCGCGCCGCGCATCAGCATACTCGACCGTGTCGCGTCGGCTTTGGGCATAGGCGTCGCGGGACGAGACGGGGCCGCCATTGGCGCTGGGTCGGCGGGAAGGGACGGCTCGGGGCGAAGCGATCGCCTTTGAGTCTCCTCTTCACTACGCCAAGTGCGCTGCCTGGAACCGCTCGTGCCGGACGCCTGGCCTTTAGGCTTGGCGACGGAGGGAGTATGACATGGGGAAAAAGGAATGCAAGGGGGAAGAGGCGGAGGGACGGGAAGTTGCGCGCGCGGGTGGGTGATTGG
>CAYRPC010000027.1:0-28344 GCA_964425995.1 uncultured Phycisphaeraceae bacterium | reverse complement strand
GGGGACAAGTCTGATCGCCCGACATTGCTGCGACTGAGCCTTCGGGAGCAGCGTGTGACGCTCACTCCCGGGACAAAAACCCGGACGCGATGTGCCGTACTCAGGATTCAGGACTCGGGGCCTGGGGTGACGCCCGAGATCATCGAACGGATGTTCAATCCGTTTTTTACGACGCGTGCATCGGGCACTGGGCTGGGGCTGGCAATCGTGCATCGCATTGTCGATGCGCACAGCGGGCGGGTGGTGGTTCGCAACAACAGCGAAATGGTTGAGGCGGCGGCTGGAGGCTCGGGGGGGGCGATTGATACAGCAGAAACTGCCGATGGTTCATGTTTGCGCGGGGCTTGTGTCGATGTGGTGTTGCCGATGCGTGCAATCGCCAAGCAGCCCGCATCGCAGCCAGTACATGGCCAGATCGGCCATGAGGGAAGTGTGTGCGTCGTTCCAACTCGATCAACAACCCCGGCGGAGCCGGGTCCATTGCAGCAGCCCATTCCGCGAGCGGTTGGGCGGGGCAGTCATCAGGGAGCACAGGCATGAGGACAGTACTGATCGTCGACGACAAGGAAATGATGCGCGATAGCGTGGGGGCAACACTGGAACGCGCCGGGATGCGCGTCCTGACCGCCGCCGACGGACCCGCCGCGTTGCAGATGTGCGCGAACAGCCGCCCGGATTGCGTCGTCACGGACATGCGGATGCCCGCGATGACCGGGATCGAACTGCTGGAGCAGATCCGGCAGGTTGATGATGAGTTGCCCGTGATTCTGATGACGGCCTTTGGCACCATCGAGACGGCGGTCAAGGCGATGAAGATGGGGGCGTTTGACTATCTCACCAAGCCGTTCGAAGGGGACGAACTCATCATCGCGGTGAAGCGGGCGATCGAGCATCGCCGCCTTACGCGGGAGAACGCCGTGCTGCGGGCTCATGCCGGCCCGGACGCTCCGACCATCGGCAATGGCAAGGCCCGCCCGATCTCGGGCGAGAATGACACGAAGCGTGGCGTCGAGCGATTGATCGGCTCCTCCCGCGTGATGGATCAGTTACGCGAGCAGATTCGCGCGGTGGCGGGTTCGCAGGGCACGGTGCTGATCACGGGCGAATCGGGCGTGGGCAAGGAAGTGGTTGCGCGGGCAATCCACGAGTCCAGTCCCCGCTGCGCGAACACCTTCCTTGCGGTCAACTGCGCGGCCTTGTCTACCAGCCTTCTGGAGAGTGAGTTGTTCGGGCACGAGCGGGGCGCGTTTACGGGGGCGGAAAAACTTCGCAAGGGCCGGTTCGAGCTTTCGGATGCTGGAACGTTGCTCCTCGACGAAGTTTCCGAGGTTGCTCCCAGCATTCAGGCGAAACTTCTGCGGGTGTTGCAGGAGCGATCGTTTGAGCGCGTGGGCAGCAGCCTGGCCATCGGCGTGGACGTGCGGGTCGTTGCCACCAGCAACCGCGACCTGCCGACCAGCGTCAACAAGAACGAGTTCCGCCAGGACCTGTACTACCGCCTCAGCGTGTTGCCGGTCGCGATTCCGCCTCTGCGGGAGCGTCTGGAGGATGTGCCCGAGTTGGTCGAGTACTTCATCAAACAGTGTTGCACGCGCGAGGGTCGTGCTGTGCCAGCGATCGAGCCGGAAGCGGTTGCGTTGATGCAGCACTACGCCTGGCCCGGCAACGTGCGCGAACTCCAGAACATCTGCGAGCGTGCGATTGTGCTCTCGGCGCTGGGCCTGGCCAATCCCAAGGACGCCGTCATCAGCAAGTCGCTGATCGAGCCGTGGCTGAGCCGCCAGACCATCGGGCATGCGCCCACGATGATTGCCAGCACGGTGGGCACCCAGCACACCGCACACACCAATGGCCACGCCGGGGGGCAATCTGGTGGCCATACGAACGGATACGTCAATGGCTTCGCCGAACCCAAGGTTGGTGTGGTACCAGGCAGCATCTCGGCGACGTCGCTGGATGGGACCATCAAGCAACTTGACTCTATTGAGCGCGAGGCCATCGTGCAGACGCTGGTCCGCTTCAAGGGCCACCGCCAGAAGACCGCCCACGCCCTGGGCATCGGCGTGCGAACACTGGGCCTGAAACTGAAGAAGTGGAAGCAGACGGGGTTGGTAGCGGAGAATCTATAGGAAATAACACAGTCACGAAGGGACGGAGTGCGTGAGCGCTCCGTTTTTTTTTGCCGTTGCTTCGTGGTCCTGGTTGGTCCGCTATTTGCTCCCCTCCGATCATGATCAGCGATCTTGGCAATTCCGGCTCTATGCCGGTGTTGGAGCAGATGGTGCGGTTTACTGCCCAGCGGCAGAAGTTGATCGCCCACAACATCGCAAATATGGACACGCCCGACTTCCGACAGGTGGACGCCTCGCCCGCGTCGTTTCAGTCGCAATTGCGTCGCGCGGTCGTCGAGCGACGATCGGGCGGCGGGTGGAGCGCAGGCTCCGTCCCCCTGCCCTTGCGCGATACGAAAGAAGTGCGCTTCGATACCCATGGCGATATGACCCTGCGCCCTGGCAGTCCATCGGGCAACGTGCTCTACCACGACCGCAACAACCGCGATCTGGAGGGCCTCATGCAGGACCTTGCTGAGAACGGCATGGCATTCCGTCTGGCAACCGACTTGCTACAGCGAGAGAACAACCTACTGCGCACGGCGATCTCGCAGCGGGTGTAAAGCGGGCATTGCTCGTCCGAACGGCACGAGCCGTGGATGCTTCCCAAATTCACTTACTTGTTTCACTTTTCTGGCACTCTGATCCTCACCTGACGCATGTTCGGCATCCTCGATATCTCGACCTCCGGCATGATGGCCCAGCGGACGCGGCTGACCGCGATCTCGGCCAATATCGCCAATCGCAACTCCTCCGAGGCCAATGGTGAGCCCTTCCGTGCCCGTCAGGTCTTCTTCCAGCCCGGCAGTCCGGGGGCGGGCAGCCCCGAGGGACGGGCCCTTGGCGTGCATGTCGCATCGGTCGAACTGGACCAGTCCCCCTTCAACTTGCGCTACGACCCGGGCGATCCTCGCGCGCTCAAAAGCGGGGCCTACCAGGGGTATGTCCAGGAAAGCAACGTCAATATGGTCGTCGAGCAGGTCAACATGATGCAGGCCGCCCGGGCCTATGAGGCCAATGCCGCTGCGGCGGAGGCAACGCGGTCAATGGTCAATCAGGCATTGAGATTGCTAGGGTGATTTGCTTGGTCGGCATGAGCGTACAGGGCGAGCATCGGCACCGACCGCTCTTGACAACGGTCGTGGGCACGAACAGCCGATAGATGGACTAGAGTCTTGTTATGGCGGATCCGTTGGGATTCATTTCGGGCCAAGCCAATCCCCTTCAGGGGCTGGGCCGCGCCAATGCGCTGCCCAAGCAGCCGCAGGGTGATGGTCCTTCCTTCAAGGACACGCTACTCAAGAACATTGCAGAGGCCAATGACTTGCAGCAGCAAGCCACGCGGGCGGTCGAGGATCTTCAGACCGGCCAACGCAACGATGTCGAAGGTGTGATCCTCGCCACACAGAAGGCGGACAATGCCTTCCGCATGCTCCAGCAACTTCGCAATCGCATGATGGAAGCCTACGACGAAGTCAAGCAGATGCGGGTGTAACTGGCCATCTAACTGGCCATCTAACTGGCCATCTAACTGGCGCGATTGAACAGCCGCGACTCACTCACACCTTGCTCGTGCGATACGCGATGATGTGGACCTTCTCGAGCGTGATCAGCCCCTCGCGGACCATCTTGTCCAGGACCGGGATGAACTTCTTGATGCGATCCTCCTGATCGACGATCTCGACGATCACGGGCAGCGTGTCCACGATCCCATTGCGCACGGCGTGGATCAGCGAGTTGGCCCCGTAACCCATCATGCCGCGGATCGCCGTCGCACCCGCCAGCCCGTTGTTGCGTGCTGCGCGAACGATCTCCTGATAAAGTGGTTTGCCCTCCCACTCGTCGTCTTCGTCGACAAACACGCGGAGCATCTGCCCTTCGCTTGGAATCTTCATCGCTACCTCCTTGGCCCACCAATGAATCACGCGGTGTACGGACAGGAGACGCCGACATCAGTATACCAGACCTTGACCCACACGCCAGAGCCTATCTGTGCTGAGGAATTAAGCCGAAGGGGCGACGGTTTGTAGCCACGGGTAGAGCGATGCGGCTGGGGGAGGGGTGGAGGAGGCCAGGGGTAGGGTAGAAAAAAATCTTAAGACCGACCGTGAAAGGTGACCGCCTGAGATCAACCGCTCGCGGCAACCCGGCCAAGTTCACTGTCAGTTTTTTGGGATTGGCTGCGGTGGTGGGTTTGCGTACATGGGTAAGACGGAAGCCGCGGATGGCGCGAATCTGAAGTTGGCGGTGTAAATCTTGTGCGCGGATGCAGGGGCTTCGCCCGCGCACCCTCATTAAAACCAAGACAGCCCCGGTTCAGCGCCTCGCACGGGATGATCCGAGGCCGTTGTCATTGCATAAGGATACTTGCCCTTCCTTGATCAACGCGGAGTTGTACAGCTTTCCGTCCGGCGCTAGTATTTTTCGATCCGACTAAAGGCGTTCGTCCAATGCCCGTTCCAGTTCCAGGAGCACAGATTGACACTCCAAGCTACCACGCAGAGTCATCCGCTCAAGCCGCCGTTCACGCGCGAAACGGCGCTCCTGAAAGTAAGAGCAGCTGAAGACGCCTGGAACAGCCGGGATCCCGAGCGCGTCTCGCTCGCGTACACAGTGGATAGTCAGTGGCGGAATCGTGGTGAGTTCATTCAGGGGCGTGAGGAAATCAGAGCTTTCCTGAAACGCAAGTGGCTATGCGAGAAAGAGTATCGTCTCGCCAAAGAACTTTGGGGATTTCTAAACAATCGAATGGCCGTCCGGTTCCAATACGAGTGGCACGACGAGTCGAATGTCTGGCATCGCTCGTATGGCAACGAGTTGTGGGAGTTCAACGACGACGGGCTCATGAGCCGGCGCGAAGCGAGTATCAATGACCTGGCCATTGCCGAGGGTGACCGGAAGTTCTCCTGGCCAGCGCCTGGTCCTCGGCCAGCCGACCACCCTGGGATTCTTGGTGTTCGATGATCGCCGTCGATGCCGGTTGAAACGCAAGCTCATCGGCCAGGGAGTGTTCATGCTGGTCGGCGGCAGCGGCGAGAAGAACTATCAAGATGACACGCTGCCGATTGGTATTGATGGGGCTTCGTACATCTGACGGCCCAGCGCGGCAACGTGCAGGGGCAGCCGTCGCGGCAGTTGACTGTGACGTTCGGGAGTGGTGGGCCGGGGGCGATTCGCTTCGCCTTCGCCGAGACCAACGCGCCGGTGAAGAAGGCCGCATAAGGCCCATTCAACATCTCGACTTCGTTCAACGGTCCCGGCTCGCGCTGGGACCGTGTTGCGTACTCATCGAGTACAATGCAGCCATGACGGGCGGACGCGTCATCAAAGACTATCGCCTTCCAGAGTGGAAACGCTTTCGAGTAGAGATGCTCGAACGCGATGGGCACAGGTGCAGTCGATGCAGGAGGATGCAGGTAGCCGGTGTTGTCCTCCAAGTACATCACAAAAAATATGTCACAGATCGCAAACCTTGGGATTATGTCTACAGCGATTGTGAAGTTCTATGCAGGGGGTGCCATGGGGAACTGCACGGCAAGGTACGACCGTCGATCGGCTGGGAGTGCTTCGGTTATGATGATCTCGGCGATCTCTGCGGCAACTGCGAACTTTGCGGCACCGAGTTGAGATATGTATTCTTCGTCAGTCATCCGCATTGGGAGCCGATGGTGGTCGGCACCGTGTGCTGCAACCACCTGACCGGGACCGAGTACGCGTCCAACAAGGTGGACTCGATCGCAAGTTATCGCGAGCGGGCAGCCCGGTTTGTAGCAAGCTCGCGTTGGCGCAACGAGCGCGACGTGCCGACAATCAAGCAGAAGAGATTTACGATACAAGTTGTAAGCGATGGTGCTGCCTACCGATTAAAAATCGATAGCCAAATGGGCAAGCAAACGCACCCAACGCCTGATGCCGCGAAGCACGCTGCGTTCGATGTTATTGAGAACGGCAAGTTGGAAGAGTACTTCCGGAAGCGTCGCTGAGGCCGTGCTCGCGCTGTGCGTTGGGATTGACGGGAGGCGGGGCTGGCGGGGGGCGGCTTATTTTGACAAACGTGGTCGAGAACGCCGAGGGCGCGAGTGTGAAGTTGGCTGCGGGAGTCGATGCTGGGGTTTGGGGCTTATCCAGCCCGCTCAGGAATGACTACGCACAATTCCATCCAACTCCCCCACCGCCCGATCAATCATCGCAGCATCGACCTCAAGACTCGTGACCGCACGCACCCGCCTTGAGGCCGTGGGCAGCATCCACACGCCCCGCTCGTGCAGGGCTTTGCACAGGCCCGCCCCATCCAGCCGCAGCGTTGGTGCAAGATCAAAGAGCACAAGATTCGTGTCCACGTGCGCTTCGATAGAGAGCCCGGCGATCTTGCGAACCCCTGCCGCGAATCGCGCCGCGTTCGCGTGATCGACCTTCAGCCGCTCGATGTGATGCTCCATCGCGTGCAGGCACGCCGCGGCGAGGATGCCCGACTGTCTCATCGCCCCACCAAACAGTTTGCGATAGCGACGGACGCGATGCATGGTTGCCTCATCACCCGCCGTGATTGATCCGACTGGCGCTCCAAGGCCCTTGCTGAAGCAGCAGGCCACCGTGTCGAAGTGCTCGGCGTAGTCGCGGATGGCGAGGCCACTAAAGGAACAGGCGTTCCAGAGACGAGCACCATCAAGATGGGTGCGCAGGCCCGCTTCACGCGCGGCGCTGGTCACGCTGCGAACTTCTTCGATAGGCCAGACGCTGCCCCCACCCCGGTTGTGCGTGTTTTCGAGGACGAGCAGGCGGCTGCGCGGAAAGTGGGGATTGTCTGGGCGAATCGCATCGCGCACCTGGAGGGCAGTAAACTGGCCGCGCGGGCCTTGGAGAGACTTGACCATGCAGCCCGAAAGGGCCGCGGGGCTGCCCCCTTCGTAGTTGATAATGTGGCTGCCCTCATGGGCGATTATTTCGTCGCCCGGCTCAGTATGCGCCCGGATCGCCACCTGATTTGCCATCGTGCCGCTGGGCACGAAGCAGGCTGCCTGCTTGCCAGCGAGGGCTGCGAAACGCTCTTCGAGTTGCTTGACGGTGGGATCATCGCCCAGCACATCGTCGCCCACGATGGCCCGATGCATCGCGTCACGCATGGCGGGGGTGGGTTTGGTGACGGTGTCGGAGCGGAGGTCGATGGTGGACATTCGCAAGTCTAGAGGCAGATGCCGGGTTGATTGGGGCAGCAGGGTCGCGAGGGCGTGATCTACCTGGTCAACTTGATCTATCTCGTCAACTTGATCTAGTTGGTCTACTTGGAGAACTTTTCCATGGCGAGCATGGCAGCGCCGAGAATACCGGCGGTGTCTTGGAGTTTGCTGGCGACGATATCGACCTGCTGAGCAGTCTTGGGGAAGATGAGTTCGCGGGCTTCCTTTGCGACGCGCTCAACAAACGACTTGCCGCACGCTTCCGTCAGGCCCCCGCCCAAGACGACCCGTTCGAGGCTCAGGAGCGTCACGGCGTTGGCGACGGCGATGGCGACCATGGCTGCGGCATCATCGACGACCTTGACAACCAGTGCATCCTCGCGTTCGCCGCCGCGATAGTGCTGGGCGATCATCTTGCTCTTGACTTCCTTGCCCCACTTCTCCGGGTCATCGCCCAGTTCGCTGGTGAGCTTTGACTTGTAGTTGGAGTTAATGAGTTTGATGATGCGGTTGGAGACGTTGGTGCGGCTGGCGTTGTTCTCCAGCGTGCGCGAGCCCAGCGGATGGAACGGGAAGAGCACGATGTGGCCAATCTCGCCCGCGGAAAAGTAGTGGCCATAGTGCAGTTCACCATTGAGGATGAGGCCGCCACCGATGCCGGTGCCGATCCACAGGCCCAGCATGTTCTTGCTATTACGTCCAGCACCAAGCTTGTTCTCGCCATACACAGCGACGTTGACATCGTTATCCACGATGGTCTTGAGTTTGAGACGCTTGGTAAGCATGTCGGCGAGGGGGACATCGTTCCAGCGGAGATTGACGGCTTCGACCACGACACCTTTGGTTGGCTCGATGACACCCGGAGCCCCGATGCCTAGTCCGCCCAGTACGCTGGGCGAAAGGTTGGCGATCGAGCAGCATTCGAGCACGCCCTCTGCAATCCGGTTGAGCACACCCTCGGCGCCATCCTCGGCCTTGGTCTTACGCTTGGTCTGGGAAAGCAGCTTGCCATCGGGCGAAACCACGCCCAACTGCATGTTGGTGCCGCCGAGGTCGATACCGATGAATGGTTTGGTTGGGGGCATGTCGGAACTTTCAATGGGGCGAGATGGCTGGAAACGGACGGATGCTAGTAACTGTCTTGGACGTGGGTTGGTCAGGCTCAGTATCTGATTGGAGTCGGTCTCTCAACCACCAGTATCGGCATGAATCCAAGGGCAAATCACGGGATCAGGTGCGTCGTGAGCACGACCGGCTGGCCCAAGTCACTGGTGGTGGCTAGGGCATCGCAGGCCCGTTGTACGCGGAGGAGGAACCAGTCCAGCCGGCTGGCAGGGGGGCAGAGGAAGACGCAACTGCCGCTGCCCGTCACGTGGGCCGGGCTTCGGGTGGTGTTGGAAAGAGTCGTCACAAGTTGCCCAAGTCTGGGCTCAACAACGAAGGCGGGCTTGGCCAGATCGTTGAAAAGTTGATCGGTGTCAAACTCGCCTCGATCCAACATGCGCGCCACACGCCCACGCACCATCGCTTCGCGCGGGGCTGTCGAGCGCTCGCGTCCGGTCTGTCCCATGACGGCCCGATCCATGCGATAGTCGTGCAGTTCAGCCGCAAGCGTTTCATCAAAGTGCTTATAGACTTGAGCGGTAGAGCAGGCCAATGGAGGGATGATCAGGATGATTGGCTGCTTGATCGCCTCAATGCGTTCGATGGTCTCGCCAAGACCAGAGATCAGCGCCGGGCGCGGGACCTGCGCACCGTCGATGAAGAAGGAGATATCACTGCCCAGGGTCATCGCGATTTCGCGCAACGATTCATCATCCAAGTCCAGCCCGCAGGCTTCTTGCAGTCCAAGCAGACAGGCAGCCGCGTCGGCGCTTCCTCCGCCCAAGCCCGCGCCGACCGGGATGCGCTTGGTCACGGTCATCGCTATCGGGAGCGGCTTGCCGGTGCGGCCCTCGACGGCGCGATGCGCACGCACGGCAAGGTCCTTGTCGAGGGGCCAATCCACGATCGCCTTGCGGGGAGCGTCATTTGCCCAGCGGATGTCGTATCGCGAGGGCTGCCCTTGGGGAAGCAAGTCGATAGTCACATCGTCATAGAGGTTGATCGCGCTGAACCAACTAAAGATGGGGTGATACCCGGGCTGGGCATGCTCGGGCGGCAGGGCTTCACCCACGGAGAGCATCAGATTGATCTTGGCATAGGCCTTCAGCGATATCGACATGACGGGATACTAGTGCATCGAGGAAAGTTGTGCGAGCAGATGGTCGCTGGTCCAACCGGACCATTCGTACTATCACGCATGCTCATCAGTGATCTGGTCGGAGTCATGCAGTCAATCGCACCGCTCGAATATGCCGAGCCTTGGGATAAGGTCGGGCTGCTCGCGGGCGATCGTCGCGCGTCGCTGCGCGGGCCGGTGCTGCTCACAATCGACCTGAATGAAGCTGTGCTGCACGAAGCCATCGAGATGAACAGCGGGGCGATCATCGCGTATCACCCGCCGATCTTCGAGCCGCTTTCCAGAATAACTGATGCGACCCCGCGCCAGCGCGTCATTCTTCGGGCCCTCCAGGCCAACATCGCGATTTACTCGCCCCACACTGCCCTGGACGCGATTCCAGGCGGTGTTGCGGACTGGCTCTGCGAAGGGTTGTCAGGGTCGATGATTGCCGGAAAAATCGCCGGAGATTGCAAGGCACTGTCGCATCACGCGGGCCTATCACCAACGCAGCAGGTGAAGATCGTCACATTCCTGCCCGGGAAGGATGCAGAGCAGGTGCGCAATGCGATGGCCACTGCGGGGGCAGGACAAATCGGCTCATACCAGGTCTGCTCTTTTTCCAGCGAGGGAACAGGTACCTTCCTGGGTGATTTTTCGACTAAACCCACCACCGGACTGCCAGGCGTGCTCGAATCGGTACGGGAGGTTCGGCTGGAAATGGTGAGCAGCAAGGCAGCCCTCGCCCTGGCCCTGGAAATCCTTCGCAAGTTCCATCCTTATGAGACACCCGCCATTGACGTGTACGAATTACTGGACCAGCCCCAGCGCGTGGTCGGAGCGGGGCGTCGCCTGACGCTCGACAAGCCCGCAACGGTCGAGGAACTTTCGCTGCGCCTCAAGGCGTGGGTTGGGCGTGATCAGGTGCGGTATGCCCTCGCGGGCGACGAGAAGAGTCCTGTCATGCACGTGGGCATCGTGCCCGGCGCGGGTGGATCGCTGTCGCGCTTGGCTCGCGAGGAAGGCTGCGACGTGTTCGTCACAGGAGAGATGAAGCACCACGACGTGCTGGGTGCGCTCAACGCGGGGATGAGCGTGATTTTGGGTGGGCACACGAGTACGGAGCGGGGCTATCTGCCCCGGCTTCGAGACATATTGGCGAGCAAGATCGATGTACCAGTCGCGGTGTCGAAACTGGATCGCACGCCTTTGATCGCGGTTTGAAACTCATGTGAAGTGATCTTAAGGTGGTGTGATGGTGGTTAAGAGCAGAGCAATACCAGTTCCGCCAAGAAGCCCGCCCGCAATCCAGCACCGACAACGCAACGCCGAATCGCTTGCAGGTGTGATCGGCAATCAGCGTCACATGCCCCACACCATCACAGCAACATGATTCACATTCGTACCCGTCGGCCCGGTGCGGATCAGCGCTCCCGCCGCCTCAAGCGCGGTGTACACATCGTGCGACTCCAGCACTGCCGGGAGGTCCCACCGCCGCAACGCGTCAAGTGATGCACCTTCGAGCATGGCACCCGCAGCATCGGTTGGCCCATCCAAGCCATCGGTGGAGTAGGCCAATATCTCAACGAAGCCCGCAAGCCCAGTAATCCCTGTGACGTTTGTCGCAGCTTGTGCAGCAGATTGTGCAGTCAGCCATGTCATCGCCGCCGTAACCGCAAGTTCCTGGCTGGGGCCACCAGCGCCCGTGGCCTCGCCGACATCCACCGTCCACTCTCCACCCATCACCCAGCAGAACCAGGCGGGCTCAGCATGGTGCGCGCGTGCGAGCGCCTCATGCTCGACTCGCATTGCTATCGCTCGCCCAATCTGCTGGGCCTCGCCCTCGACGGCGTGCGTCGAGTGGAACGCATCCAAACCGGCATCACGCGCGGCAAGTACCACCGCGTCCACGACTATCCGGTTGCTGGCGACGATGTGGTAGTCCACGCTGGTGACAATTGCCCGTGCGGTCTTTGGCGTTTCCGGATGTATCCCGGCCACGCCCTCGTTCAGCACCCTCACAACGCTTGGCAGGCGATCATGCACGCCGCGCTTGGTCAAAACATCCAGCGCCTGTTGATACGTCGTTGGATCGGGTGAAAATGGCCCCGACGCGATAGCGGCAGGATCGTCGCCTATTACATCGCTGATGGCGAGCACTCGGATCGCTTTCGCTGAACAGCACCGTGCCATCTGTCCACCCTTCAGGCGTTCGAGGTGCTTGCGCACAGTGTTGAGTTCGTGAATGGTGGCTCCGTGAAGTTGCAGCAGTCGAGTCGTTTGAACGATGTCCTCGAGCGTGATGCCGATCATGGGTGCGCACAGGTGCGCGCTCACGCCGCCAGACAGCAGGACGATCAGCGTGTGCTCATGCGGGCGCGACACCAGCCACGCCTCGCACGCGGATGCCGTCGCAAGGTTTCGTGGCGTTGGCAGGGGATGATCGACAGCGAACCCATGCGCCGACAACCCGCGAATATCACTGGTCATCAGCGCTTCGGGACCCGCAATGAACACATGCTCGGGCCCGGGCCATGCCCTCGACACTTCAATCGCTCGCGCATGGGCAGCACGCAGCATCGTCGGTGCCGCCTTGCCGATCGAGAGCACCGACATAGACGCAACGTCCGATGGTTCAATTTGTTCAATGATGGTGGACCACGCGGCCATAGTGGCACTGGCGGGGTCCGCCGCGGCTTGGGCCGCTCGCAGCAACGTTTGCAAGATGGGCTTGAGAGGCTTCATGGCACGGGCCGCTCCTTGCAACCAATCACAGCCCCGAGGCGCAGCACCACGGGAAACGCTACTTCGACAGACTCGCGAGGCGGCGGGCCGCCTCATCCATGGTTTCCGCCTTTTTGCAGAACGCGAATCGCACCAGCGGATGGCCATGCTGCTTGTTGTGGTAGAAGACGCTGGGAGGAATCGAGGCGACGCCCACTTCACGCACGAGGTGTTCGCAGAAGGCTCGATCGTCGGGTCGCCCATCGCGAAGCAGGCCCAGGCGTTTGCTCACCGCTGAGTGGTCGGCCATGACGAAGTAAGTGCTGTCGGAGCGAAAGACCGTCAGGCCCGCAGCACGCAGCGCATTCGAGAGCGTGTCGCGATTGCGCGTGAAGAGTTGGCGAAGGGTTAATATGTACGTGCCCGGATCGAGCAGCATGGCCGCAGCCCCGTGCTGCAAGGGCGTTGCGCCGCTGAACGTATTGAACTGATGCGAGGCGCGAACAGCGGCGGTCAATGGTGGCGGAGCGATGCTCCAGCCAACCTTCCAGCCTGTCAAGGAGAAACTCTTGCCCAGGCTGCTCAGCGTGATCGTCCGTTCTCGCATGCCCGGAAGGCTGGCGATAGAGATATGGGGCAGAGCAGGCTCGAAAGTGAGATGCTCGTACACCTCGTCGCTGATGCAGGTGACGTTGTGCTTGATGCAGAGGTCGGCGATCAGTTGGAGTTCGGAACGGGTGTACACCTTCCCGGTCGGATTGTGGGGCGAGTTGAGCAAGATCGCCTTGGTGCGCGGGGTGAAGGCCTTGGCAAGTTCGGCGGGGTCAAATGAAAAGGAACCATCAGCCGTTCGCGGCGCGTAGAGCGTCACATAGCGCGGCGTTGCCCCGGCAAAGGCAGCACCCGCAGCGTAAAAATCAAAGAATGGCTCGAAGAAGATTACCTCATCGCCCGGGTTGAGCAGCCCCGTGAAGCAGCACATGATGGCTTCGGAGCAGCCGCAAGTGACAGTAACTTCGGCATCCGGATCGATGGCAAAGTTGCCCTGACGCTGCCAGGCTTGAGCGATAGCCTGACGCAGAGGAGGCACCCCAGCCATGGGCGCGTATTGGGCATGTCCAGCCTGAATCGCAGCGATGGCCGCTTTTTTGGCAAGTTCAGGGCCGTCAAAGTCGGGAAAGCCCTGCGACAGATTCACCGCCTGATGCTTGTTGGCGAGGGCGGTGTACTCCGCGAAGATGGATTGGCCGAAAGGAAGGAAACGCTCGGCGACGAAGGACATAGGGCACGGTACGACACCAGCACGGGCGCACGGTATTGACTTTTGCCGTATGCTGTGCATTCTGGTCGATGAGGTCAGATTCCCGTTTTTCGATCAGTCTTTTGGATCAGGTTTGTGGATCAATTCCCTTCGCGAGATACATGCATGGCACTACCTCCAACCGGCGCTCCCTCCACCGTTCCAGATGCCGTCAAGAACGGCCCGACTTTGCTCGGACACCCGCGCGGGTTGTTCCTGCTCTTCCTGGTCGAGATGTGGGAGCGGTTCAGTTACTACGGAATGCGTGCGCTGCTAGTGTTATATCTGGTGCGGGCAGTAACGGGGGATGAGACCGGCTTCAACCCCGGACGGGGATGGAGTGAGTCGGAAGCATCGACTTTGTACGGCTGGTACACGGGCTTGGCATACCTCTTCCCGATCCTTGGTGGCATGATCGCCGACAAACTCATCGGCACGCATCGCTCGATGCTAGTGGGCGGCGTCTTGATCACAATCGGGCACATTATCTTGGGCCTTTCGGGCATTGGCGATCTTGCACAGAGCCAGGCGGGGATGGCATTGTTCATCACGGGACTGGCAGTGATCGTGCTCGGCACCGGGCACTTCAAGCCAACGGTGAGCGTGATGGTGGGCCAGCTCTACGACCAGACCGATCCTCGTCGCGATGGAGCATTTACGATCTTCTACATGGGCATCAACCTCGGCGCGTTCCTATGTGCCTTTGTCTGTGGAACGCTGGGTGAGAAGGTCGGCTGGCACTGGGGCTTTGGGTCCGCCGCGGTTGGGATGATTCTGGGCTTGCTGCTCTATATGTGGGGCAAACCTCGTTTCCTGCCAGGGATCGGAGAGCAGCCCTCTCACACCACTCCAGCCAAGGCGACGAGTATCGGGTGGGCATCCCTGCTCGTCGCGTTGGGATTGTCGGCTGTGGTCGGGTTGGCGTATTCGGCCGGACTCTTCGGTAAGTTGGGTGAGGCGATTGGCCAGTTACAGGCCAATCCTGCTCTCGGATGGACGATCGTGGGCTTGATGATCGCGGGAATCCTGGGCTGGGTGTTCTGGTTCCTCTCTCTGAACAGACCCGAGGATCGCGGCCCTGTGCTCAGCATCTTCATCTTCATGTTTTTCAACGCCTTCTTCTGGATCGCCTTCGAGCAGGCGGGCAGTTCGATCAACATCTTCACCGATCAGAGCACCGAGCGTCACATAGCCGGGCCCACCAGCTTTGAAGTCCCTGCGACGTGGTTCCAGTCGATCAACGCGTTCCTGATCTTCACGCTGGCTCCGCTCTTCGCTTGGATTTGGACTCGCCTGGGCAAGCGCAACTTGAACCCCAGCCAGCCCGTCAAGATCGCGCTGGGCCTGATTTTTCTCGGCCTTGGCTTCCTGTTCATGACCTGGGCGGGCGTTCATGCCAAGGGCGGGGCGAAGGCAGGCATGTGGCTGGTCTTCATGACCTACTTCTGGCACACCGTCGGCGAGTTATGCCTCTCGCCCACGGGACTTTCCTACGTCACCAAGACCGCACCCGTCAAGTTCGTCAGCCTGCTGATGGGCATCTGGTTCGTGAGCAGCTTCATCGCCAACCTTGGAGGCGGCCTGATCGCGGCGCGGGTCACGGATATCGAGACCGGCAAACTCACGCTGCCCTGGAGCTTTGGCGGACGAGCAGACTTCTTCTTCCTCTTTGTGGTCACCAGCATCGGAGCGGGGCTGCTCATTCTGATCCTGACGCCCCTACTCAAGAAGTTGATGAGGCCGGGCGTGGAATGAATGACAAAGTGCCCAGCGAACTGATGAATCGTGCATCACACGGGATTGATCTGCGGACGTTCCCGAAATAACAAACGCCTTTCAAGGGATCGAGCAGTAGACGCTCGATCCCCTTTTCATTTGCTGAATCTCGGCATCATCACGTCTGCGATCAACCACTCAATGCGTCTACTTAGGCAGCAGCACCATTTCCCGCAGCCAAGTGTGGGCAGTGAGCGCGACCCAGATCAGCACCTGAATCCCCCCCACCATCACAGCACGACGCAGCGGCCAGCGAAACAGCACTACGATACAACCCAGGAACGCACCGCAGGCACCGAGCGCGAGCACGGCTTTGTCGATCCATTCATAACCGGTCTTGAAGGGCAGATGCAGCACCACCATCATGACCGCCAGGCTCAGAAAAAAACGGGCCAGAGCCTCGCGCCACTTGCCCATCGGGCGTTGCTCGAGAATCGCCTGCAATTGCAGAGCGCCCAGGGCTAGAGCAGTATGCAGCAAGGTGGCGTAGACCGCGATGATGGCCGAAACAAACTGGGCTCGCTGGGCCTGCATAAAAGCAAGAATGGAACCCAGCACCAACACGCCAACGCCAATCTGTGCGACCATTCGCCATTGCTTGAGTTCACCAGAAACCAGAGGTTCGGTCAAGGGCTTGCCATCCAGCGACTCTTCCTCGAGTTTGCGCCGCTCCGCTTCCTCTTGCTCGCGGCGCTCGGCCTGGGCGATCCTCGCAGTGGCCTCCTGGACCGCGATGGGCGATGGCGGGCGAACGCGCGCTGCTTGGATGGTTGGTTCGAGGTCAAAGGCAGGGCCAGCGTCGGGCTTGGGCCGCAGCGCGATGGTGTCGGGGTCAAGCCCGACTTCGGGCGTGAAACGTGCTTGCGAAGGCAAGCCGATAGCCGACTGAATAGCAGGCTTGGTAGCGTCCTCGATAGCATCGTCTGGTTGCTGGGCGACAACACCATCGGCCTCTGGTTTTAGTGCCTTGGCTTCCTGATCGCCTGATTGGTTCTGCGAGTCGTTCACGCTCTGAGTTTACGACTGGCCGACTGGACCGACTCGCCCCCAAGCGTGTAACCTACGCCCTGACAAGTAGGGCGCGGCGGGGACCAACCACGAGGAGCAAGCACATGGCGAAGAAGGCAAAGGTCAAAGCGAAGAAAGCAACCAAGGCGAGCAACAAGAAGCCGGCAAAGAAGCAAACAAAAAAATTAGGCAAGCCCGCCTCCAAGAATGCATCTGGCGGCAATGCTCGCTTCGTCGAGAATGCCCTGGATCATTCCCGCTTTGCCCACAAAATGATCCATGACTTTGCCAAGGGAATCAACGACTCCATGGCCCTTGCACAGCCCGCAGGCAACAAGAACCACCTGATCTGGACCTATGGCCATCTGGCCGACACCTACGACTGGTTCGCAGAATCGCTTGGCAGCATCGATGCCAAGTGTCCCATGACCTACAAAGAGTTGTTTGGGGGCGGCTCCAAACCCACGGGCGATGCCAGCAAGTATCCCACGCTCGCACAAGTACGGGCCGACTACGACAAAGCAGGGGAGCGCATGCTCAAAGCCATCGCATCATGCAAGGACTTTTTCGTAGCGCCGGAGAAAGATTCGGGTGGCTGGATGAGCAACAAGATGCAGGCGGTGGATCGCTGCGCATGGCACGTCGGTTGGCACCTGGGCCAGTTGGCCAACCTGCGACGTGAATTGGGGCTACCCAAGGCCATGGGTGGTTGAGCCCTCTCAATCACAGGGCAGCATCGGTACGAACGGCATCACTAACCCTGTGCAACTTTCCACAGACGTTCGATGTCGCTCACAGACAATCCGCCCTTCGGAGGTAACGGTGCGAACATCGCAAGCCGCAGGTCTTCCAATGCCCAGCGGTACTGCTCCATCGCCGGAGACAGGTTCGCGGGTTGCATCGCCCATTCCCCCGCGTCGAGATTCACAGTTGGCGCAGCCCTCCGTGCTTGCGGCAGCGGTGCCTTGGTCTTTGCATGGCCCTTGGCACCGACCGCGTTGGCTTGTTGATCGCCCGCAGCCTCCGCCAAGCGGCGTTGCTCGCTCATGGCGTTCGCCACAAAGGCGGTCAACTGCTTCCAATGCGGCTTGAACTTCGCGAGTGCATCGGTCTCGGCCTTGGACCCATCCTCGCGCAGCGCGAGCAATCGCTCCCGCATGAGCATCGCGTATCGCGGATAATGCCTCAGCCGCTCGGGCGGCACCAAAGCAAGGAAGTTTCCAGGCATGAGGTACGCCGCGTGCTCGCGGATGTCCGCGATGCTGTCGGCCCAGAGGCGATTGGTCCCACTGCCCAGACGCTTGGCCACCAGAAAACGCGGTTCGAGAATGCCTGCGACCAGCGTGCCAACTTCGCGCGAGGCGGTGGAGAGTTTGGTGCGAAGACCGTCGAGACGTAACACAAACAACTCGCGTGATCGGACCGGCGGCTGACCCTCCATAAATACCCGCTCGACGACGATGCAGGCGAGTTGATCGAGCAGGTCCGCTTCGCTGCCCAACGCCGAGAAGTGCTTGACCATGTCGCGATATGTCGAAAGCGCTTCGAGGTAGTAGCCAACCTCTTCTGCGACAGCGAGGGCGAAGAGTCGACGCACGCCCAGGCGCGTGTGGGCGATGGCAAGTTGGGGCGATCCAACCAGGGTCAGAGAAACGCTTGTCCGCTCGTCAAGCAGTGCCGGGCAACGATCCCCTATGAGCGAGGACGGCTCGGGAAGATTCTCAAAGTCCCATTCGACGATATCGTGACGTTCAAACTCCGATGCGCTGGCCATGGCCCTGGCCCGTTGCAGACGTGCATCCAGTCGCTTGAGCAATGCGCCCACGTCTCGATCCGAAGCGAGTTCTTCGCCCGCATCATCCGTCACTCGAATGCGCAGCCGCAGATGATCGGGCAGGCTCCGAAGAGGCCATTCTTCAGGCTTGATCGTGACATCGTACAGAACCTGCATCGCCTCGCTGATCGCCTCGATGCAATCCCCCGTTCCAAAGTCTACCGCATCGGCACAGGCCCGCGCGATGGTTTCAAGATCACCCTTGGGCGCGATCCGCTCAACCTGCGCACGAAGCGCCTTGGGCAACTGCTTGAGCAACGCATGCACGAACTCAGGCAGCATGCCCGGAATAAGCCACCCCGCACGTGCCTTGAACAATGCGAGTGTGGTCAATGGCACGCTCACGGTCACGCCATCAACTTCTTTGCCCGGTGCAAGTTCATACGAAACTGGGCAGAGCGTTCCATCAGAAAGCACGATGGAATCCGGAAACCGCCCTGGATCAAAGGCCGCTCGGGCTTCGAGCGCGAGCACATCGTCGAGGTTCAGACACAGCACATCGGGATTCCGCGCACTCTCGCCCGTCAACCAGCCCTCAAAGGACGCGGGCTCTGCAACATGCACAGGGACACGCGAATCAAACCATATCGCGATGCTCTCTGGATCAGTCAGGACCTGGCGATGTCGCAGTCGATCCCGAGCCTGCTCCGCACGCCGCAGCGTGGCCCGATTATGGTGCATGAACGGTGCATCCAGGAGCCACTTGCACTGCGCGAGTCCTTCGAGCAGGAAAATACGCCGTGCCGCCTTCGCATCCATCGCGACCAGCGGCGCGGCGCGCCTGGGCACAACCACGATGCTGCTCAGCATCACACGCTCAAAAGCCCGGGGCTGGCCCGTTGCCGTATCAAGGTGTGCATCGGAGAACTGGCGCTTGAAGAGATGGCCAGCGCAGTCCTCGATCCACGCGGGATCAATCTTCGCGACTGTTCGCGCGAATAGTCGCGATGTCTGGACCAGTTCCGCCGCCATGATCCACTTGGGCTTCTGCTTGAACAAAGCCGAGCCGGGAAAGATCTGCGCTGTTGACCCACGGATGCTGCGATAGTCAAAAGTATTATCATTCTCCCTGCACGCAACGTTGCAGATCAGTCCTGTCAAGAGGGCACGATGGATCGCCTCGGCATGCTCAACGCGTGTGATTGAAGTCAAGTCCGATTGCTCGCGCCGGGGCGGCAACTCGTCGGTCACTTCACGCAGTTGCTGCACCAAATCTCGCCACTCTCGCATGCGCGGGATCGAGAGGAAGTGCTCGCGACACCAACTCGACCAACTTCCAGACCACGACCCAGACATTCCCGAACCACCATCATCCTGCGACACCGCTCGGGCTCCACGCCATAGGTTGAGCAGCGTCAGAAAGTCGCTGGTCTGATCGCGGAAGACCGACTGAGCAAGTTCGGCTTCATCCTGGCGACCAGTGGGGCGCTCACGCGGATCCTGAATCGACAAGGCAGCGGCCAGCACGACCGTGTCCTCCAGAACATCCTGCTCGATGCCCCCAAGCAGCATCCGTGCGATCCGAGGCTCCAGCGGCATGCGGCTCATCGCAGATCCGATCGGAGTCAGCGTTCCAGTGCGATCGGCTGTCGTGATCGCACCGAGTTCATAGAGCGTTTCATATCCGTCCGCGATCGCGCCAACGTCGGGGCGATCGATAAATGCGAAGTCCTCGATCGCTCCCAGACGCAGCGTGTGCATCTGAAGAATGACGCCAGCCAGGCTCGTGCGACGAATCTCTGGATCGGTGTGAACAGGTCGGGCCTTGTACGACTGCTCGCTGAAGAGCCGGATGCAGACACCAGCCGCCACACGCCCGCACCGCCCTGCACGCTGACTCGCAGAGGCCTGAGAAACTGATTCAACCATCAGTCGCAGTGTCTTTGATGGTGGGTCGTATCGGCTCAGTTTCGCCAGCCCGGTATCAACCACGCTGCGAATGCCCGGTACCGTCAGCGATGTTTCCGCAACGTTGGTCGCGAGAATCACTCGTCGAGGCCCATTGGGCGTACGCTGAAAAATCCGATCCTGTTCCGGATTGGACAGGCGCGAGTAGAGTGGCAGTACCTCGACACCCATCCGCCGGCGCGTGATCGCATCCGCCGCCAGACGAATCTCCCGCTCACCAGGCAGGAAGACCAGCGTGTCTCCATCGGGCAAAGCCGTGTCGAGTTCTTCCACTGCATCCGCGATGCGCTCCGGGTTGATCTGGTCGCTGTCCCGATGGGCTGGCCCGTCGCGCCCAACAATTCCATCCGCGCCCCAGTATCGCATCTCTATGGGAAACGCTCGCCCAGAGACTTTAAGAACCGGTGCCTTGATTGCTCCGCCAAAGTAATCGCTGAACCGCTTTGGTTCGATGGTCGCACTGGTGATGACCAGTTTGAGGTCCGGTCGCTTGGGCAGCAAGGTCCGAAGGTACCCAAGTAGAAAGTCGATGTTGAGAGACCGCTCGTGGGCTTCGTCGAGGATGATCGTGGAATAGTCCGCCAGCGTCGGATCGTTGCTCAATTCCGCCAGCAGCAGACCATCCGTCATCAACTTGATGCGAGTCTCACGGCTGGTCTCATCCTGAAACCGCACCTTGAACCCCACGCTCTGGCCCACCGGCTCGCCGCGCTCTTGGGCGATCCGTGCCGCGACCGCCCGCGCCGCGATGCGCCGAGGCTGTGTGTGCGCTATCTTCGGGCGCATGACCCTACTGATCCTATTTATTCCACCGATCCCGCCCATCACACGCTGCTCGTCCAGCGCAAGACATATCTGGGGTAACTGCGTCGTCTTGCCCGAGCCGGTCTCGCCGCAAATCACCACCACCTGATGGCTGCTGAGTGCATGCTCAATCTCAGCACGACGAACCAGGATTGGAAGCAAAGGAGATTCCATGCCCATAACAGCACACACGGAGCAGCGCACACGTTTTCAGATCCCACGAGACATCCATCATTCAAGGTCATCGTGAATCGTGAACTGTACGACCTCAGTCGTTTCGATGTACACGTCGCTACCGCTGCCTGATCTGCTAACGGCGCTTCTTCCCGGCTTTAGTGCCCGGTGTTCCCGGAGCGCCCTTGCGAGGCTTGCTCCTTGCCTTCCCCGCCCCATCCACTTCGCTGCGCCGCACTTTGGCCGTTTCCTCTCCGGGTTTGCTCGTGCTCGCGCGCTGCTTGAGTTTGGAAATCGCATCTCGCAGGAATGCCGCCTGCTCAAAGTTCATGTGCTGAGCTGCTTCAAGCATCTCATCGTTCAACATCCGCAGCATCTCGCCCACTTCAAACGCAGGCTCGTTGGTCGCGACGGCATCGCGCGCCGTCTTGCGAGCCGCCAGTTCGTGCGCCATGCCGCGCCGGATCGCCTTCTGGATCGTCTGGGGCGTGATGTTGTTGGCAAGGTTGTAGGCGACCTGTTTCTCGCGTCGTCGCTCGGTCTCGTCCATCGCCCTTTCCATCGCGGGCGTCATCTTGTCAGCATACATGATCACACGCCCGTTGACGTTTCTCGCGGCCCGCCCCATCAATTGAATCAACGATGTGGGCGATCTCAAAAAGCCTTCCTTGTCCGCGTCGAGGATCGCCACCAGCGACACCTCGGGCAAGTCAAGCCCCTCGCGCAGCAGATTGACACCCACCAGAATATCAAAGTTACCCATCCGCAAGTCCACCAGAATTTCGATCCGTTCCAGCGTCTCGATGTCGCTGTGCAGGTAACGCACCTTGAGGCCCTTGTCCTGCAAGTACGCCGCCAGGTCCTCGCACAATCGCTTGGTCAGCGCCGTCACGAGCACGCGCTCGCCCCGCTTGATGCGGTCCTCACACTGCGCGAGCAGGTCCTGCACCTGCCCCTTCGTCGGCTTGATCTCGATCACGGGATCCAGAAGCCCCGTCGGTCGGATCACCTGCTCTGCAACTACACCCTCAGTCTTGGTCAACTCATACGCGCTGGGCGTCGCCGAGACGAAAAGCAGTTGAGGCACCATCGCCTCAAACTCTTCGAATCGCAAGGGACGATTGTCCAGCGCACTGGGCAGGCGAAAGCCGTGCTCCACCAACACAGTCTTACGCGCCCGATCGCCGTTATACATCGCCCGAACCTGCGGCACAGTCACATGCGATTCATCGATAATCAGCAGCCAGTCGCGGTAGTTGGGTCGTGGTACGACTTCATTGGCGATGCGATCAGTATCCGTCGAGCGATAGCCGCGGAGTATTGGCGCATCGCCGCTCTCCGCCGATTCCATACTCCCAGCGTTGCTACCCCGACCCAGGAGCGAAGGTCCACCAGCCGCCGGTGCAAAGTCAAAATAATCCATCAGCGTGTAAGGCCGCTCCCCGGGCATCCGTCCATCCATGAATCGCGAATAATTCTCGATGCCAGGGCAGGTCCCGGTCTCTTCGAGCAGTTCGAGGTCATACTTGGTCCGGCTGATAAGTCGCTGCGCTTCAAGCAACTTTCCCTGACTGCGCAGTTCAAGCACGCGGGCCTCGAGCTCTTCGCGCATCTGCTTGACCGCGACATGCAACTGCTCCTCGGGCATCACGTAATGCACCGCGGGAAACAGGAAGAACTGCTTCTCCTCCGCAAGCACCTCGCCGCTGGTGGGGTTAACCAACTCAATCTTGTCGATCTCGTCGCCAAACAGATCAATATGCACCGCAAACTTCTCGTACGCGGGCCAGACTTCCAGGCTGTCGCCCCGCACGCGGAACTGCCCGCGCTTCCATTCCAGTTCGCTGCGGTTGTAATGCATCGCAGTCAACGCACCCAGGAACGCCCGCCGATTGATACGCGAGCCCTTGGTCATGGTCAGCAGTCGCTGCGAGTACGCCAATGGGCTGCCCAATCCGAAGATGCACGAGACACTCGCGACCACGATCGTATCTCGGCGTGAAAGTATGTTGCTCGTCGCCGCCAGCCGCAGTTGATCGAGGTCGTCGTTACGTGACGAGTCCTTCTCGATATAGATATCACGCTGCGGGATATACGCCTCGGGCTGGTAGTAGTCGTAGTAACTGACAAAGTAGTTGACACTGTTCTGCGGAAAAAGCTCTCGCATCTCTTCAAAGAGTTGGGCCGCGAGCGTCTTGTTGTGGCTGAGGATCAGCGTCGGCTTGCGCAACTGCTCGATCACATGAGCCATCGTGAATGTCTTGCCCGTGCCGGTTGCGCCCAGCAACGTCGCCGCAGGCTTGCCCGCGCGAAGGTCGCCAACCAACTGCGCAATCGCAGCAGGCTGATCGCCCATCGGAGTAAAATCGGCCACAACTTGGAAGGGGCGCTGCTCTCGCACCAAGCAGCGTACGAGCGTGATGCAAGGGGCACGCTCTCGCTCGTTCTTTTCTAGCCCCAAGCCAACACCAGGCCCTAGGCCATGGCACGCCCACCATCCACGCCCACCATCACCTTCAGGGCTTGCAAGGTCCCTCGCTGAAGACACTCAGGAACGAGTCCACGTCGGAGGGGTCAAAGAACGATCCATCATTGTTGTAGTCGATATCGTTGCAGACCGCGAGTTCGGGTATGCATGGCCCCTCGCTGAACACGCTCAGAAACGCCTCGATGTCGACCGGATCGAAAATCGATCCGTCGTTGTTGAAGTCAATCGAGTCGCAATCATCCCCCGCCGCACAGGTGTCCAGCACATAGTCCTCGTCAAGATCGAGTTCGTTGGGCACCGCGAACGCAACATTGTCGATCTCATGGATCGCAGTCGGTGTCCGCTTCTCAGCCCCAAAGCCAATCTTCACGACCTCAGGCGCAAACCCATCAACAACCTCGCCCTGAAAAACCGGCATCGACACGCCGTTCGTCACCAATACCAGCGTGAAACCTTCCGGACCCAGCGCCATCCGCGCCGTGCGCCATTGCCCGTCCGCGAGATCCAAGCCCATCGGCTTTCGCGCGAAACTCATGCCACTCCGCAGCAACTCGACCACGCCAGGCCCTTCCGTTTCATTGGGGTCCACGTCAAACTTCACAGTCACCAGCGCCGCCTGTGCCCCATCCTCGCCAAAGAACGTCTGCGAAGACCTCGACGCTTCGAAAATCGAAAAACTCATGCCCCGCCCATCCAGGTCTCCTGCCATGCGGAAGTCAAACCGCCCCTGGAACCGAGACAGAGGCTTGGAACGCAGTGGCTCGCGCACCACCGATCCCTCATCCGTATCCACCGTGACATCCAAAATCACCACGCCATTCCCACGCTGTGCCCCGCCGTTGATCGAGTAGAGTGGACTGTCCGCCTCAAAGTCGTTCTGAGCCAGGGTCGTCGACTCACACTCGTCCAGAATCCCGTTCGCGTTGCAGTCACTCGAAATCTGGTTCGCGATGTCACAGACATCGGGCACAAGATTCCAGTTGCAATCCGCCACGCTCCCCTGCAACGTCTCCGCGACATCCGCCACGCTGTTCGCGTTGCAATCCGCAGGCGGTTCATGGCTGAGCAGCAGAATCTGTGAGCCTCGCTCAATGGGATTCTCGAGCGAATCATCCTTGTACAAATCCGCAAAGTAAATCCCGCCAGGACCCGTCGCAATCGCGCTGCACGAGGCCTTGCCCCCGCCCGCATATGTCGCCACCGCCCGCGGCCCGCGAATCCGATTGCCCGCGCTGTCGAGAATAAACTCCGTGATCAACTTCTCCGCGCCCGTGCCCGGCCCGGTCGCCCATGTCCCGCCAGATTGTGTGACATACCCGCGTCCGGTGTACTCAACAGGAAATCCGCTGTTGGCAAACCGCACCGGATCGAGGAATGCAATGTCCACCGGCGCAATCGACGGATCCCACACGTAACTTGCCAGCGTGTTGATGCTCTCGTCCGAGCCGTCATAGCCAAAGTTGCGACCGCCCAGCAACATACCCAAACGATCCCGCCCCGGCCCATTCTCGACGAAGAAGTACTGGTTGTCAGAAGGCCGCATCTCGCCGCCAAACGGATTGCGATGCCCATAGGAGAAAATGTAGTCGCGCGCCGTAATTCCGTCATTCGCGTCATAAAACGGATTCGTGGCTACGGGCTGCCCCGAAGGCGTCACTCTGAGAATCTTGCCCCGGAAATCATCAAGATTCAATCCCGCCGTGATCACAAAGCCATCGCCGACATGCACCAGCAAGTTGCCGTCCGCGTCAAACGCGAGCGCCGATATCTGGTGCGATACCGACAACTGGGCCGGCGCAAGATCAAGGATCGTCGTCTGTGTTCCTGCCACCGCACCCCCGCTCAGTGCCCGGATGCGCACCACCTTGCCCGTCACATCCGCCGGATTGGACGAATAGTTGTGCAGCATCGACACGAAAACATTGCCCGTCGCTGGCTCAACCGCGATGCCCGCAAGCCCTCCCTCGCCGCTACCCGGAAATGGTCCCAGCGGATCAAAGTTGAGCAACCCCGTGACCCAGGGCGAGACACTGCCATCACGCCGCACGAGTTGAATATCGCCATACAACTCAGTCACATAGAACAGCGGTGCATCGGCCTCAGGCCCGGGGTTATTCAAGAACGCGATGTTCACCGGCAGTTGGAACCCGGTTGCAAACACCGAAATGCTGAAGTCATTTGCCGTCGTCCATGGTGCGAGATTGCGACGCGCGGGCGTCGTAAACGTCGGCTCCGTCTGCCCTTGCTCAACCACGTATGTGCTTCCCTCCGCCGCGATCCAATACATCACGCTCTCACCAAATGGCACATTCACCGCAGGCAGCAGAATCTTCAGACGCTGCCCGTTCCCCCCCACAAACGCCACATCCAACTCCGGCAATTCCAACGCGGCGCTGCCCGCGATGACTTCGATCTTCAGTGGCATATGCATCGACAGAGGAGGCGGATTGGTCAGTTTGTTCCCCGTCCCCGACGCGCGAAACTCAAGCAAGAGCGAGTCGCAGCAGGCCGCCGACACGCGGATTCGTGGCTGGTTAGGAGCAGTCGGCAGGTTGTAGGTTCCACCCTGGGGCGTACGCAGCGTCGGCACTGGTCCCTGCTGAATATCGTGCAACTCCATGGCATACACAGCCCCGATCGGCCCGGTCGTAAACTCCCGCTCCGCCCACTCGCTCCATTCCGAGAATACGTCCCCGCTGCTGTCCTGATGGCGAGCCCGAAAGACATACGCCGTCTCCGGATCAAGTTGCCGCCGAGAGTTCAGGCTGTTGACATACGTCCCATCGCCCAGGTGCGAATGGACCGCGAGAACACCAGTGAGGTTGTAAGCCACCCACACTGACTCATTGAGCGCCACGGACCATATTTCAAACTCGCTCGAGCGATGGGTCTGACCAGCGTTCGCGTCGATGAAGGGCTGCGTCTCCATGTGGACATCAGCAGGATACAGGAGACGGTCCGCCTCGGGCTCGATGATCACTGGCGTCGCGGGCTGGGTGTTCTGAGCGTTCGCATTCGCGATCGCCGCGAACATCGCCAACACACCCATCATCCACCGCACGCGTTGTAAATTGCTGATTCGATGCACGCCTGATGACCCTTCACTTTTGAGACACCCACAGCCTCACCACCCCTGTTGGGCAAGGCTGCTTTTCCATACGCCGACTCGTTCCCCCTACGTCGGCCTAACCAGGCGAACGCTCCACGCTGACTCAACAACAGCAACCGACCCATGATCGTACTGTCCTGCTCTTCGCTGTTCTTCTCATCCTGCGCCTGAATAGTCATCACAGCAAGTCACAACAATCAACAAATCGCGCTTTCAGACCAAATTGCGTCTGTTAAGTCCGAAAACCACCAAATCCGAGCTAAGGATACGAAACCATGTAATCCATAGATCACTGCGTGTGTTCGAGAATCAACTGCTCTTGGTTGCTGCTTGTTCAACCATCCTTCGCAAATTCGCGCGATCTGCATCCGGAGTACGGTGGTCTATCCCGCAATTATTTGAGCAGGCGAACAGGAGCCGCATGACGACCATCACAGTTCCGACTCCGACCAATCCCGCCAAGCGGCCCTCAACACCGCTTCGCCTCCTGCTGCGAATGCTCCTCCTGCTGGCGTTTGTATACGTTGCATGGTGCGTGGCACTTTCCTTCAAGCAGACCGACCTGCTCTTCCCGCGCTCCTTCGCCAACACCCTACCTCAATTGCCCGCTCCACCCGCTGGAACTGATTCCTGGTGGCGTCAAGATGGCGAAACCAAAATCGAAGCCTGGTTCATGCTCGGCGATGGTCGCAGCGCCGACAGTCCAGGGCCCGCCGTCATCCTCCTCCATGGCAATGGCGAGACCATCGACAACTGGGTCGGTATCGCGCACGAATACACAGAACGCGGCATCTCCGTACTGCTTCCGGAGTATCGTGGCTATGGCCGCAGCACCGGCACGCCTTCTGAGCGTGCGATTCTCGGCGATGTCCTCGCCTTCCATACCCGCCTCATCGAGCAATCATCGGTGCGAAGCGAGCAGGTCTTTTACCATGGCCGCTCGCTGGGCGGTGGCGTTGCCATGCAACTCGCCAAAGAACGCCAACCCGCCGCCCTCATCCTCGACTGCACTTTTACCAGCGTCGCCAGTTTCGCCAGTCAGTACTACGTACCCGCCTTCATCGTGCGCGATCCATTTCGTTCCGATGCCGTGATCGCTGGCCTTGCTTGTCCCATCCTGATTTCTCACGGCAAGGACGACGACATCATCCCCTATTCGCACGCCGACAAACTCGCCAGCCTCGCCAAGCAGGCAACCCTCCTGCAACTCCCAGGCGGCCACCTTGACTTTCCCGCCGACGCCGACCTCTACAACGCGGAACGCTGGAAGTTCCTCAAGCGTGTTGGCCTCATCACCAACTAAATCACCTACCCCATCAGGTGAGTCTCAATGGTCCGGCTCGCTTCATGCCCGATCGCCACTCCGCATCCCTTCCAAAACGCTGGGCACAAAGTCCGCAAGTTCCGCCGCAAGCATCCCCGCGCTCGCCTTGTGGTGTCTTGCCCATGCTTCGCCAGCCAGCGCATGAGCCTGCACGCCGATCTTCACAACATCCAGCAGAGTCAGTGCCGGGGCCGGAGCGGGGGCCGGAGCGGGGGCTAGAGCCGGGGCCAGAGCCGAGGCCAGAGGGCTGGCCGGAGTAGTCGCATCGCTCGGTCCTGATATCGACGGTGCTTGCCGACCCAACTTCGCCGCAGCAAGCGCCATCAGTTCGCCCCTGCTCAGGACAGACGCTAGGCCAGGAGCATCCGCGAATGTTGGTGGTGCAT